>NZ_RZRY01000412.1:0-5679 GCF_003998035.1 Mesorhizobium sp. M2A.F.Ca.ET.039.01.1.1
CCTTCAGGGTGGCATTCGGGTTGACCGGCACCATGAGCGGCGCCGACTGCGTGACGATCTGCTCGATCGCCACGTCACCTTCCGGGATGTAGTCGCGCGGGAAGATCGGCAGCGGCTGGAACTGGGCGTGCACGTCGACGATGGCGCTGAAGCAGCGGTAGCCCTGCACGTTCGGTCCGGTGAGGACGATATCCTTGGGCGACATGAACGGCGTGACGGAGCCGTTTACGGTGTAGTAGTCCCTGTACACCCACACCTCGATCCCGCCGCCGAGCGTGCCGCCATAACGCACCTCGCCGGTTGTCATCAGCCCGGTCTTGATCGTCAGGTCGGCATTGCCGCGGCGGGTCAGGTCCATTTCGGCGAGGATTTCGGCGTCGCGGCGCATGACGCCCCAGGCGTCGATACCGACGGTGATGCGGTTCGGCGCGCCGCCAAACTCGGCCGCGTGCATCATGTCCGCCCAGCCCTGGATGTCGTCGAGGATGGACACCCCGGCATCGCCCCACCGCGCGCCGACGCCGAGCACGACGGTGTGGCCGGCGGCGCGGCCGAAATCGACGAGGCGCTGCGGCATGTCCTTGCCTTCGATGACGACCTTGCCGTCAATGATGGCCTTGGCGGCCATCCATTCCCACAGCCTCTCAATCGCGACGCGATGATACTGCAGGATGTCGGCCTTGACCGCGTCGTAGCGCGCCTGCGGCGTCTGCGCGTTCGGTCCGAGCAAGGTGCCGGGCCGGCGGGTGAGCGCCCGCAGCGGGGAGACGGGATCGCTGGGCTTGACATAGCCCGGCTTGAAGCGCTCGACGCGCGCGCCTTCCTCATAGATGGCGCGCCCCTGCGCCATCGGCGCGACGAAGGGCGCAAGCTTGCGGCCGGCGCGCGGGATCTTCTCCAGGTCGACATATTCGTCTGTGAACGACATCTCGTTCGGGAAAAGCAGGTCGAGCCAATAGCTCGGCACGATATCCAGCTCGCGGAACACGCCAAGAAGAGTGTGCGTGTCCCAGAGTTCGTAGTGGTCGAAGTCCGCCATGGTCGTGGCCCTTATTGAAAGAGCGGCCGGGGCCGCGATTTGGTTGAATATTCGCGGTTCGCGTCAGAGCCGCTTACGGATGAGGATGTTGGTGGGCGAAGGCGCGCCCCGGAACGCGGCCTCGCGCTTTGCGTCCGTATCGAACGAGGCATCCCAGTTGAGGGCGTCCGGATTGAAGTTGCCGGCGCGGAAGATCGCGACGCGTTGCGCGGCGTTCGTGTCGACCACCGGCGCTGTCGTGACGCCGATCGCCTGCACGCCGACCTGATCGACACCGCCGACGAGCGTGGCGTTGGCAAAAGCGGTCACCGAGCCCGTCTCCGTGGTGGCGATTGCATTGCCGGCGGCGCCGGTCTGTTTGGCGACGATGCCGACGATGCCAGCGGCGTCCGACTGCGCGGTGACATCGGGATGCGGCACCGTCTGCGATCCGTAGGTGGTCCCTGCCCCGGCCCCGCCGTTGATGGCGGCGATCAGGTTGCTGGCGGTCTCCGCCGCCGTCGCGCCGATCTTGATCTGCCCGGCGACGGTCGTCGGCGCCGCCTTGAGGGTGTAGAGGGTCGCGCCGATGGTGATGGTGTCGTCGGCGGTGCCGACGCCCGAAAACACCAGCCGGCCGCTCGCCCTGCTGCCCGGCGCATAGGCAAGCGTGGCCAAGGCGAGGCTGAGCCCGGTGGCCGCGAGGCCAACGACGGAAAAGGCAGGAAGCGCCACATCAGCCGCGACTGGAAAATCCTCGGTGACCGGATGCGGAATGGCCGAATTGAAGATCTCGGCGGAAGTGAAGGTCTCGGACACGTCCCGGGCCGCCATGCCCGGCTGTGCAAAAGGAATGCTGGTCATTATCAACCCTTTGAGTGACGTTGCGGTTGGATGTTTCGGGCGTCAGGCCTGCTTGGCGGACGAGCCCGTCGAAGCGCGGTAGTTGGCCAGAATCCGGCTTGCCGCCTGCTGGGACGCCTCGGCGCCCTTTGCGGCGGGCTGCGCCAGGCCAGCAGCGGCAAGGCGCGACTTCTCATAGGCGGATGCGTCGGCCTCCCCGGCAGGCTTGGAAACCGCAACGTTCGCCGAGACGAAGGCCGCGACGTCCTCGCCGGACATGCCGGGCGATTTCCGCGCCAGGTCGAGCGCGGCGCTCATACGGGCGGCGTCGCCCTTGACGCCCTCGGCCGAGAGCGCCGAAACCAGGCGGTCGGTGACCGTCTTGGCGCCGGCTGCCTCGCCTTCGGCGCGACCCTCGGCGCGCGCGGCTTTCACCGCAGCGTCGTGGTCGGCCTTCGCAATGCCCGCATCGTCTTCGGCGGCGGGCGCGCCGCTTTTCTCGCTCATGGACGTTCTCCTTGCTTGCGAGGTGGAGCGCCCAGGGGCGCGGGTCAGGTCCGCGAGGACCGATTCGAACGAGCCGACGCGGTCGGCAATGCCGGCATCCACGGCCGCCTGGCCGATGAAGGTGCGGGCTTCCGTCTTGCGGGCGGCGGCAGCGGTGAGCCGGTTGCCGCGTCCCCTGGCGACGGTCGCCAGGAAGCTTTCGTAGAAGGCATCGACCTCGGCCTGCAGGTCCTCGCGCACCGCGTCGGACAGCGGCTCGAACGGATTGCCGTCGACCTTGTGGGCGCCGGCGTGGATAAGCGTCGGCGTGATGCCTTCCCGGTCCAGTTGCCGGCTGAAATCGGCATGCAGCAGCACGACGCCGATCGAGCCGGATATGCCGGTTTCCGTGGTGACGATCTCGGTCGCGCCCGCGCCGATGGCGTACATGGCCGATGCCGCCATCCCGTTGACGACGGCGACGGTGCGCTTACTTGCGGCCAGATCGCGAACCAGCGCGGCCGTTTCGAAAGCACCGACGGCCTCGCCGCCCGGCGAATGCATGTCGAGAACGACCGATCTGACGGCCGGATCCGCTGCCGCCGATTTGAGCTGGTAGGCGATGCCTTCATAGGACGTCAGGCCCGAGCTTGAGCCCACCCATGCGCCGCGGTTCACCAGGGAGCCGGTGATGGTGATGATGCCGACACCTTCGGACGTCACACGATACGGCACGGCACGGCGCGCGCCGTCCTCGTCCTCGACGACGGATGAGCCCTCGAAGCGCGAGGCCCCGGGTGCATTGATGCCGATGCGGCCCGCCAGAACCGACAGGATGACCTCGGCCTTGTCGCGCGTGATCAGGAGCGGCCGGTTCAGCACCCGGTCGGCAATGTGGATCAGCGATGTCATGACGACCTCAGCAGGTGAAGCGGATGCGCTTCGCATAGCGGCTGCGCTGACCGCTCCTGGCCGAGCAGGCGGCCGCGAGGCGCATCAATTCAGCATCGAGTGCCTTGATGTTCGCGCCGGTGAAGCGAAACTGCTCACGCGTTACCGGGGACTGAATCGACAGTTCCTCGACATGCTCTCCGGCGAGCGCGCGCAGTTTGACCGCATAGAGCGCCTGATAGAGCGCGCAAGGATCATCCTGGTCGACCTCGACACCATTGATGGTGACCAAGGCCGGCATCACGCATCTTCCTTTTTCTTTGGCGCGGCCGGGATGACGTCATCCTTCGGGTCGCCGGCGTTGCGAACGAAGGGCGACGGCATGCCTTCGGCGAGATAGCGCTTGTGCCAGTAGAGCCGGCGCTCGAAGACCTCCTCGGCGTCGACGCCGATCTCGGCGCATTCCATGTCCGGCGTCGAGGTGCCGTTGAGCAGCCGCTCGGTCGCGGCCTTGGCACTCTTCTGGTCGTCGGCGGTGGCCTTGGCCGGCCCCTGCCAGTTGGCCCACAGCACCTTGTCGCGATTGGCCCTGAAGCCCTCGTAGCCGCCTTTGAACGGCAGGCGGCCGGTGCCGATCAGCTCGTCGACGAGATGCTCGTAAGCAAGCTGGCAGATGGGTGCTGCGATACGCTCGCGGCGGCGGGTGACCACCGGATGCAGCGAAGCGCCCTCCATTCGGGTCGACGAATAGGTCGCGCCCTCATAGTTCATGGTGTAGCTGGCGACGCTGATACCGATCGCGCGAGCCATGCCGCGCTGCAGCTCGGTCGACACCGGCAGGAACTGCGGCCCCGGAATGCCGGTCGACATCAATTCCAGCTTCTCGCCCGGCGCCAGATGCGACAATTTCGGATCGGTGCCGACGGAAATTTCGCTTTCGGCCGCCTTGTCCATGACGGCGAGGAAATAGTCGCGGAACTCGTCGCGGAGCGCCTTGCCGTCCTGGCTCTCGCCGAGCGCTTCCAGCCCCTCGAAGGCTTCGGCCGACGGCCTCTCGCTGGTCAGGACCTGGGCGAAGACGGTCTGCAGGATGCCGGTCTGGATCGTGACATCGACCAGGGTTTCCCATTGCAGATATTCGCGAAACGCCGTCACCAGGCGCGAGATGCCGCGAACGTCGTTGCTGTCCACCGGATCGAAGACATGGGCGACCATCTGGCGCCCTTCGCCGTCATGGGCCGCATGGTCGCGCTTGACGACGATGCCGGTTTCCTTTTCGGCGAGGCGATAGGCGATCGGGCGCCCGTTCGGGTCATGGATGACGCCTTGGTAGAGACCCTCGATCTCGCTGGTGTCCTGGACCAGCGCCGTTGGCGTGGTCAGGCACATCTTGGTTCCGGACGCGATGCCGTAGCGGCGGCGTTCGGGGACGGACATGTAGTCCATCAGCGCCAAGGCTTCGCCGTAGACGACGTCGTGGCGCAACGCGACATCGACCTTCTGCGGCACGATGAACTTGCCCTTGAGGTCGCACTCGCGCGCGTTCCAGGCCCATTGCTTCCACGCGGCTTTCAGCAGCTTGATGAACGCGTCCGTCTCCTGCTTGTCGTAGCCGAGCGCCGACAGGTCGGGCGCGGGGCTGAGGATCAGCTCGACACCGACCGTGTCGGCGATGACCTGATCGACGGCGCCGCGCAGCCGGCCGGAATTCTGGATGATGTCCATCGCCAGCCCGGCGGCCCGCCGCCAGGCGATACGCACCTCGTCGCGATGGTCGCGCAGCGCCGTGCCGCGCGTCGACAGAATCCTCGATCGGGTGTCGCGCAGATATCCGGCCTGCGGGGACGGGCGCGAAGCGGACGCGCCTCCCCTGCCGAATATCCTGTCCAGCAACTTCATCCGCGGTTCTTCCATTTCTGGCGAGGGGCTTGCGAGGCCTCGTCATTCCTCGTCTCGACCGGCGCCGTCGATACGGGTCCAGCCACGCGCAGGCCATTGAGCAGGTCGGGCTCGGGCGTCGGCTGCAGCCGCTGCCGCAAGGCCGACCAGTCGTCCGCCCGCTTGGTGGAGAGCCCGAGCATTTCAGCCATGGCCATCGCGTAGACATGGGCGTCGAGGCAGTGATTGTCCGGCCGCAGCCGCTTCCATTCCTCATGGAACTTGCCGCGCACGACCTCGGCGACAAACGCCTCGGCCGTGAGCTGCAGGAAATATTCCTTCGGCAGGAAATCGCCGAAATGCACATAGCCGGGCGGGTCAGCCGGTTCGCCCGAGCGCATGCCCAGCTTGTGCAGGTTTGCGAACAGCTCCGCCTTCAGGCCCCAGGTGCCGACAGGCCACAGCATGGCGCTGCCGAAGCGTTTGCGCTTGCCGCGCTTGGTGACCGACTTCTTCGCCGGAACGCTGATCGCCGGCACGCCGCGGCCGCCGACGCCTTTAAC
>NZ_RZRY01000413.1:0-5655 GCF_003998035.1 Mesorhizobium sp. M2A.F.Ca.ET.039.01.1.1
TGATGAAGCAGGGTGTTCATGAGCAGTTCGGTCTGAGCGCGGGCTTCAGCCATTTTCACAACGGCTTCCTGACCGCGATGGTCGAAGCCGGGCTGCTCGGGGGGCTGGCGCTAGCCTCGATTTTCATCGTTGCCGCATGGAACGCGGCAAGGACGCTGCGCCTCAGCGTCGATCCGGTGGAGCGGTTCGGCGCGACGATGGTCCTTGTCGCGGTCATCACCTATCTCATCGGCGGAATGGCCGGCATCCTCGTCGGCCACGACATTCTCGACGCGACGCTGATGGTGTTCCTGGTTTCCGGAACCTACCTTGCGTCCGGGCGGACGGTGGCGCCGACCGGCAAAGACGCGCCTGCGGTGGCGCCGGGCGCCAGCCGGCAACCATGAAGGTCCTGGTCACCGGCGCGACAGGCTTCATCGGGCGCCGGGTCGTCGGCCGGTTGCGCCAAGCCGGATTCGACATACGGACCGCTTCGCACCTGCCGCAGCGGCTGGCAGGCGCGGACGATGCCGTCGCGCTGCCCGGCGCCGATGCGCCCCAGGAAGCCTATCTGGCGTTGATGCGCGACGTGACGCATGTCGTCCACTGCGCGGCGCTCAACAATGATCGCGGCGCCGGCGAGGCCGACTTGCGGGCTGTCAACGCGACACTGACCGGGCGGCTCGCCCAGGCGGCCGCCAAGCGCGCCGAAGGGCGCTTCATCTATCTCTCCTCGATCCGCGCCGTCGTGGCGGCCGATTTCAGCGGCACGATCGACGCGGCCACGCCCCCTGCCCCGCGATGCGCCTATGGGCGTTCCAAGCGCGAAGGCGAAATCGCAATGCTGGAGGCTTTTGCGACCGCCGGACATGCGGGCGCGACGGCGCTGCGGCTGCCGCCGGTCTATGGCGAAGGCATGAAGGGAAATCTGCGCGGGCTGATGCGTCTCGCAGCCACCGGCCTGCCGCTGCCCGCAGCCGCCTTGACCGCGGTTCGTTCGCTGGTCTCGCATGACGCGGTGGCTGGCGCCGTGACGCATCTCCTGGCCCGTCCGACGCCGCCGCGCCCCACCTATGTGCTGGGCGATGCCTCGCCCGTCGCTATGGCCGAAATCATCACCGCGTTCCGGCGCGGATACGGCCGGCCAGCCCGGCTGGTGCCCATGCCGGCCTGGCCGTTCCGGCTGCTGGCGACGCTCAGTGGCCGACAAGCGTCGTGGCAGGCTTTGGTGGCGACGCAGGTCTGCGATTCGTCGCTGCTGGCCTCGGAAGGCTGGATGCCGGAAGCCGACACGCTCGGCCGGCTCGAGGAACTGGCGCGGCAGGCCGGTTAATTCCAGCGCAGGCGGTTTCCGCCCAAACCAGGAGCGTTTCATCGTTTCGGCGTCACGCTCTATGCGCGGTAGAACGTGCCCAGCAATATCCTGATATCCAGGCGAATCGTGGCAGCCTGGACGTAGGCCGCGTCGGTCTCGGCGCAGCGTTTTGGATCCGACATGTCGATCCCCTTGATCTGCGCCAGCCCGGTTATGCCCGGAAGTGCGGCAAGCACGCCCAGTTGCTTGCGCCGTTCGATCAGTTCCGTCTGCGTCGGCAGGCACGGACGCGGTCCCACCAGGCTCATCTCGCCCTTGAGCACGTTCCAGAGCTGCGGCAACTCGTCGATCTTGGTTGCGCGCAGCACCTTGCCCACCGCGGTGACCGAATTGGCCGGCGCCTGGTGGGTCGGCAAGGAGGGGGTGTCGCGACGCATCGTGCGCAGCTTGCGGCAGGAAAAGAGGGTTCCTTCCCGGCCGACGCGGGTCTGCGAGAAGATGGCCGGGCCGGCCGACGTCGCCCGGATCGCCAGCATCGCGACCAGCACGATCGGCGACGTTAGCGCCAGCATCACCGCCCCGACAACCAGATCAAGGACCCGCTTTGCCGTCACGGTTCAGATCCGGCGCGAAAGGAAAGCAAGGTAAAGCCCGAGCGTGCCCATCAATGTCTGCCGGTAGACGCCGCTTTTGCCGAGCAGGCGGAAGCGCCTGAAGGTGCTGCCCTTGCGCGCCCTGATGAACAGGCGAAGGCAGAGTGCGGGATCGGGCGCGATGAGGTCGCGGTTGACGGCAAGGCCCCTGAGATTGCTGTCGGTCCAGGTGGCGAACTGGCCCTGAAACAGCCGTCCGAGCCGTGAAAGCCTTGCCTTCCACGAGACATTGGCGCCGACGAGGTTCGCCGCGTGCTGCCGGTATCTGACCAGCGGCCGCGGCTCGTAGCGGACCTTGCCGCCGGCGGCGGTGACGATGAGATAGGCCCACCAGTCATGGCTGACGAATTCGGTCCTTGCCGATGCTTTCGCCAGGAGGTCGCGCGCCTTGCGGTTGAAGAGCATGGTGTTGCCGCCGGCGATGCTTTGCACCAGCGCGTTGCGGAAAGACGGCGGGCGGCGAAACAGCGGCGAATAGCCTGCTGGGATGCCGGCCTCCGAAATGGTCGCCGTGCGCGAGCAGAACAGGAGCGGCATGTCGCTATTCTCTCCCTCCATCCAGCGGATGGCGCTCTCCAGCCGATCCGGCTCCCAGATGTCGTCCTGGTCGCAAAAGGCATAGTAATCGGCATCGATGCGGGGATCGATGATCATCGAGCGGAAATTGGCGGCGAAACCCTTTCGCGGGCCTTCCACCAACGTAACGGAGCCCTTGTTCCAGCGGGATCGCCAAGCCTCGACGATTGCGACCGTGGCGTCCGTCGAGCCATCGTCGGAAACCCACAGATCGACCGCGGGCCAGGACTGCGCGAAAAGTGATTCCAATTGCTCGCCGATGAATGCCGCGCCATCCTTCGTGCCCATGAGGACGGCCACGCGCCGAACTTTCGCGGTCACGGTGTCTGAACCCGCGGGCGCATTCGAACGGGCTTCAACGGCCGATTTCGGGCGGGTGGCACTGCTCTAACCGATCTGTGCGGCCGTTTTCGGCACAGCCTGGCCGTGCGCGCCGAGGTCTGCCTCGGCCTGGTATAAGCCGCCCAAGACGGCAAGCGCCGCGGCCTTGTCGCGATCGTGCATCGCGGCCACCAGCGCCGGCAGCGCGGCCTCGATCCTGGACCATTGCACGACGTCGCTCCTGAGGCCGAAGATCTTGGCGATGTCGAGCTTGACGACCTCTTCATTCTCGCCATGCAGCGTCTCGTGCAGCTTCTCGCCGGGCCTGATGCCGGTGAAGCGGATCGGAATGTCGGTGTAGGGGCTTTTGCCGGCCATGCGGATCATGGTCTCGGCGACTTCGAGGATCGGCACTGGCTTGCCCATGTCGAGCATGTAGATGGCGTAGTCGTCCTTGCCCTGACGCTGCTCGGCATCCGCGGCCGACATGATGACCAGATCGACCGCCTCGGCCACGGTCATGAAATAGCGGGTCATGCGCCGGTCGGTGATGGTGACTGGGCCGCCGGCCTCGATCTGCGCCTGGAAGATGGTCGCCACCGAGCCATTGGAGCCGAAGACATTGCCGAAGCGCACGGCGATGAACTTGGTGCCGGAACGATGCGCGCTTGAGAGGCCGGCCCCATGACCGTTCGCCGCGGCGGCATGCAAGGATGATGGCGCGGCATGGGCCTCATGCAGCGAGGAGACGATCTGCTCTGCCGCCCGCTTGGTGACGCCGAGCACCGAAGTCGGGGCGACGGCCTTGTCGCTGGAGATCAGCAGGAATTGCGGCACCCCGCATTCGGCGGCGATCTCGGCGCAGGCGAGCGTGCCGAAGACATTCGTCTCGATCGCCGCTTCCCAGTTCTCTTCCAGCAGCGGCACGTGCTTCAGCGCCGCGGCATGAAAGAGGATCGCGGGTTTGAACTCGCTGACGAGACGCATCATGTGAGGCCGGTCGGTGACGTCGACGATGCGGCTCGTCAGCCGGTCGCGGTGCTTCTCGTCCATCAGCTGATCGAGCTGGAAAATGCCGAATTCGGAATTGTCGGCCACCAGCACCGACTCGGCGCCCAGCTCCAGCGCGCGCTTGACAAGCACGCGGCCGATGGAGCCAGCGCCACCGGTGACCATCACCCGCTTGCCGGCGACGAAGGCGCCGATGCGCGTCGTGTCGGTGGCAACCGCCGAACGGCGCATGATGGTTTCCATCTCGACGGTGTCGAGAACCAGCCTGCCGCCCTGCCCCAGCTCCGACAGGCCGGAGAACTGGACGACGGCGATGCCGCTGTGGCGGGCGACGCGCACCAGCTCGGCATAGTCCTCGATGTCGCGCTCGGCGCCATTGCCGAAAATCAGGAGATCGAGGTTTTCCGTGCCCTTGACATAGTCCTCCAGCACCTCGACCAGGCGCGGCCGAAGCGCCACGACCGGGACGCCCTGGATCCGGGCGCCGAGCGGCGCCTCGCTCTCGGTCGCCATGATGCCGGCGATGGCGTATTCGGCCGGCACGGACGTGCGCGTAAAGCGGACGATCACGTCGGCCTCGCTCAACCGGCCGATGAACAGCGCCTGCTTGATCGAAGGGTCGCTGGCAGCGCGGCGCAAGATGCGCCAAGAGGCGCCGTCGCGGAGAAAGCGATAGTAAAGTCTAGGCGCCGAAATGATGGTGAAGGAGACCAGGAAAAAGACGATGAACTGGCGCTCGTTGAGGCCGGCGACCGGCTGAAAAAAGGAGCGGAAGGCGACCGCAGCCAGATAGAGGACGATAGTCAGGCTGCCGCAGCCCTTGAGGATGTTGAAGAAATCGGGCGTGGAGGCAAAGCGCCAGACGGTGCTGTAGAGGCCGCTAGCGCGAAACAGCAGATGGGCGACGAGCACGATGACCGCCCAGCAGGCCAGCCCGCCGGTGGAGAAGGCATCGAAGGAAAGCCTCGACTGAGAAAGCGTGAGGCTGAGCGCCACCGAGACCAGAACCATGACGAGGTCCTGAACCATGATGATGGCGCGCCGCATCTTCGGTCGAATGCCCGATACGGCTTCTACATAGGCGGTCATTGGGTAGTACTGAACTCCAGGCGTAGGGACACTCTATCAGAACCGCGCAGGACAAAACATCGTCCGCCGCCACTCTGGATTGCAAATCCCCAACCCCGTCGCCCAATTATCGCCTTAGCGCGGAGCGAGCGGGAGGGCCAGAGGTTTTTTGGGCGGATATCATCTTGCTGACGATTTGTCTCAAAGCAGCAACGACTCAGACTGGACTGTTATTCTTCAGGAAAACTGCCGCAGCATCCAACAGATTCTGCTAATGGAAATCATAGCATGACGATCCGGCTTCACTAAGCCGCAGCGCGCTGCCATAAGCTTGTCGCAATAGCTATGAAAGAGGTGTAGGGGGGCGTGCGGGGCGAGAGGCGAATCACCGGAACAAAAACTGTGACACCACGACTATGATCTCGGTACTGAATGGCGCCCTCGACGACATCTCCCGAACCATGAAGCTGCGAAGGGTATGGATTGCCCTGGCTCATGAGGATATCGGAGACCAGCATCGGCGCACCACGCTCGGACCACTTTGGCTTCTCGTCAACTATCTTGCCTTCGCGGGAACATTCGTTTTCGTGTTTCAACCGATTGGCAAGGATGCGGCAGGCTATGGCGCCTACGTCGCCATCGGCCTTATGGTGTGGTTTTACCTCATGGAGATCATCTCCCTGAGCGTCCCACTCTTCAAGCGCGAAGAGAGCTTCATCGAAGGTACGACGC
>NZ_RZRY01000414.1:0-5655 GCF_003998035.1 Mesorhizobium sp. M2A.F.Ca.ET.039.01.1.1
GAACACCAGGCATCGCCGAGCCTATGGCCCGGCTTTCCAAGGCCGCATCGTCTGTCACCGCGACATCCGCTGGCTGGCCTGTGCTGCTCCCGGCCAATGTCGGCAGCAGATCGTCACTCGCGGCAAGCGCATCGGCAAGCTGCTCGGCCCGCTCGGCATCGCCGAGCGCCACCAGCACCGTCAGCCGGTGGGCTGACGGTTCCGGTCGTGCGATCACTTGTGCCGCGCTGCTTGCCATCAATCCTCTCAGCTCAGCGGCTTCTCGCCGATGGTGATCGAAACGTCGCGCTCAGCGCCGCCGCTCGAAACACCAAGCGTCACGGTGGTACCCGCGCTGTCCGGCCCGAGCTTGCGGATCAGCTCGCGCGGGCCATGCACTGCTTCGCCGTTCCAGGCGACGACGATGTCGCCGACATGCAGGCCGGCGGCCTTGGCCGGGCCGTTGTCGTCCAGGCTCATGACCATGGCGCCTTTGGTGTCGCCGTTGCGGATCGGATGCAGCCCGGCGCCGAGGTAGCCGCGCGCGACATGACCCTTCTCGCGCAGCGTGGCAATCGCGCGCTCGATCGTCTCGTAAGGCATGACCAGCGCCCGCCGGCGCGGTCCGAACAACAGCATGCCGATCAGCCCGCCCCTGGCGTCGAGCACCGGACCGCCCTCGAAGCGACCGCCGGTGTTGATGGCGAGGTTGATACGCTGGTCGATCGTGCCGCCGCGCATCGAGCGCCACGCCGGCCCGACCTCGCCGACCGTGCCGAACACGGCAAGCGCTGCGCCATCACTGTTGCCCACGGCGATCGCCAGATTGCCGGGACGCACCGCATCGGCCTGCGCCAATTGCGGCAAACCGGCAGCGCCGGAAGCGGGCTTCAGCAGCGCAACGCCCGTCGACGGATCGCGGCCGGCCAGCTCTGCCTTCACGGTTTCGCCGGAGGCCAGCGTCAATTCGATCTCCTCGCCGGCTTCGACCACTTCCTCGGCGGTGACGAAATAGCCGTCGCGCCAGTGGAAGGCGCTGGCGGTGCGGTGGTGATGCGTGACGAAACTCGCCAGCGCGGGCGCAGCTGTGGCCGCGACATCGGCAATCGCGTCGGAAAAGGCACTGAGGTTGAAATCGCTCATAAGACTGTCTCCTGGGTTCGGTGACCCAGATATCGCTCGCTAGCGCAGCCGCGGGTACTCGCCTGACGGCTAGTCGGCCGGCGGACTGGCCATGTGGTCAGGTCGCGGCGCCCCTGGCTGCTCCGCACATATAGTCATCATTCTACGAGGGAACACGCCCATGGCTTTCGCAGCCGAAAAACTTCCATCCGATGACAGTTTGCTCGACGCCTACTCGGCATCCGTGGCTGACGCTGTCGACCGTATCGGTCCGGCCGTGTGCCGCATCGAGCGCATTGGCGCCGGCGGTCACGGCTCCGGCTTCGTCATCGCGCAGGATGGCCTGGTCGTCACCAACTTCCATGTCGTCGGCGACGCGCGCGCCGTGCGCGTCACCATGCCGGATGGCGCCTCGCGCGAAGGCCACGTGCTTGGCCGCGATCCCGACACCGACATCGCGCTGGTGCGCGCCGACGGCAGTTTCGCCGATGTCGCGCCGCTCGGCGACTCCAAGCGCCTGCGCCGCGGCCAGATCGCGATCGCGATCGGCAATCCGCTCGGCTTCGAATGGACCGTCACCGCCGGCGTCGTCTCCGCGCTCGGCCGCTCGATGCGCGCCTCGACCGGCCGGCTGATCGACGACGTCATCCAGACCGATGCCGCGCTCAATCCCGGCAATTCCGGGGGGCCGCTGGTGTCGTCGGCGGGCGAGGTGATCGGCGTCAACACCGCCATGATCCACGGCGCACAAGGCATCGCCTTCGCTGTCGCCTCCAACACCGCCAATTTCGTCATCTCCGAAATCATCCGCTTCGGCCGCGTGCGCCGCGCCTTCATTGGCGTCTCTGCCGACACGACCAACCTGCCGCGCCGGGTGGCCCTGTTGTCGCAAGTCACCACGAACACGGCGGTGCGCCTGCGCAGCGTCGAGAAGAACGGCCCCGCCGCCAAGGCCGGCCTGAAGGAAGGCGACATCATCGCGGCAATAGACGGCCGGCCGGTCACCGGCGTCGACGACCTCGTGCGCATGCTCGACGCCGAGCGCATCGGCCGCGAGACGCTCTGCACTGTCGTGCGCCGCACCGGCGTCAGCCAGGTGGCGGTGACGCCGGTAGCGCGGACGAGCTAAGCCTCGCTGGCTTAGCTTCCCGCCATCCCCTCGGCATATTGCGCCAAGAATTCCTCGCTTGGCGGGATCGGCTTGATGACGTCGATCAGCACGCCGTTGGGGTCCCTGGTGATGAAGTGCCGCTGGCCGAACGGCTCGTCACGCAAGCTGCGCAGGATCGGCAGGCCGGCGGCGATGGCGCGCTCATAGACGGAGTCGGGATCGCGCACCTCGAAATTGATCAGCAGGCCTGACGTTCGTCCGCGCCCCTCCTGCGGGATCGTCTCATGATCCCCTTGCACGATGCCAAGATTGACGCGTCTATCCTCCGCCGACTGCAGATGCACATACCAGTCGCTTTTGAAGAGCGGCTTGAAGCGGAAATGCTCGACATAAAAAGCCGCCGTGCCTTCGACATCGTCCGTCATCAGCACCGGATAATAGCTGGTCGTCTTCATCTTTCCTTCTCCTCTCACCCAACATACAGTCTGTATGTAAATGCAAATAACATACAGGCTGCATGTATGCAACAAGAGTCCGGACGCCGCTCCAACCACGACCGCACCGAGGCGACGCGCGCCGATCTGATCCGCGCGGCGCGAAAGCTGTTCACGGAAAAATCCTATGCCGAGACCGGCACGCCGGAGATCGTTGCCGAAGCCGGCGTGACGCGCGGGGCGCTCTATCATCATTTCGCCGACAAGCAGGCCCTGTTCGCCGCGGTCGTCGAACAGGAAGCAGCGACCGTGGCCGCCGAGATCGATCATGCCTCGCCGCCGTCGCCCTCCGCGCGCGAAGCCTTGATCGCCGGATCGGATGCCTATCTCAAGGCAATGCGGGTGCCCGGCCGCACGCGGCTTCTGCTGCTCGACGGGCCGGCCGTGCTCGGCCGCGCAGCCATGGACGAGATCGACAACCGCCACGGCAACCGCTCGCTGCGCGAAGGCCTGGTCGCCGCGATGCGGGCGCAGGCGATGACCAGATTGCCAGCCGAGGCGCTGACCGCCCTGCTCGCCGCCGCCTTCGACCGGGCGGTTCTGGCCATCGAGGTCGGCGCGCCCGCCGAGGACTATCGCGCGGTGCTGATCGACCTCATGGACGGCTTGACTCCGGTCCGTCCTCCGTCCACAGGCCTGGCTCCATCTCGTTGAAGCAGCCGAGTTGCCGCCTGAACTCGTCGATCAGCCAGGTCGCCGCCGGCTTGGGGCTGCGGTCATTGCGGTGCATGGCATACATCGGCGAGCGGACTTCGCGGTAAGGCTCGAGATCGAGCTCGACCAGCCTGCCGCTGGCAAGGTCGTCGGCGATCAGCCAGCGCGGCAGGCCACCCCAGCCGAGACCTTCGCGCATCAGCGCATGCTTGGTGCGCATATCGGTCAGCCGCCAGGTGCGATAGGCAAAGACACCATAGTCTCGCCCGCGCGTCCGCTCCGACTGGTCGGTGACGACAAGCTGGATGTGCTCGCGCAGGTCCTCGACACCGACCGGCTTCGGCAGTTTGGCCAATGGATGGTCGGGCGCCGCCGCAGGCACCAGGGAGGTGAAGCCGATGCGCAGCAGATTGACGTCGGCATCGCCTTGCAGGCCGCCGAAGCCGAGATCCACCTGGCCGTTAACGACCTGGTCGACGATCAGGCCGAGCGAGCCGATATAAAGCCGCAGCATGACCGCCGGGAACTGCGCCTCAAAGGCCTTGAGCACGCGCACCAGCGCCGGCGAAGGCAGCGTCACGTCGACCGATATCGCCACTTCCGCTTCCAGCCCTTGCCGGTAGCCGTCGGCGCGCGAGCGGATGCGCTGCAGCACGCCGATCATGCGCCGTGCATCCTCCAGCATCGCCTTGCCGACTTCGGTCAGCTGCGGCTCGCGCACGCCTTCGCGCTCGAACAGCTTCAGCCCAAGCTGCGCTTCGAGATTGGCGATGCCGTAGCTCACCACCGACTGCGCCCGGTTGAGCTTGCGCCCTGCTGCCGAGAAGCTGCCGGTATCGGCGACTGCCACCAGAATCTGGAGCTGGTCCAATGTCGGGTTCGGCTGCATGGCAACGCCATCCATTTTGTTGATGGATTGTATACATATTATACCAGTTATCCTGATGGAGCAGCAATCCCATATTGGCGTGGAAAGTTTCAATCCAACCCCAAGGGGACACCGCCATGTCTATTCTTCTCGTCACCTCCAGCCCGCGCGGCGCCGCTTCGCACTCGACCCGCGTCGCCACCGATCTCGCCCGGAAGCTTGTTGCCGCCGATCCGTCCAACACGCTTGTCGTGCGCGATCTCGTCGCCAATCCGCTGCCACATATCGACCCCGACTACGCCACCGGCATCTACACGCCGGCCGAAGCGCGCACGCCGCGCCAGGCCGAAGTCGTCGGCGTTTCCGACGCCGTGCTCGATGAGGTCTTCGCCGCCGACACGATCATCCTCGCCACCGGCTTCATCAACTTCAACATCTCCTCGACGTTGAAGTCCTGGGTCGACCACGTCGCCCGCTCCGGCAAGACCTTCGCTTACGGCGAGAACGGTCCGAAGGGCCTCGTCGCCGGCAAGAAGGTCTACATCGTGCTCGCTTCCGGCGGCATCTATTCGGAAGGCGCCGCGGTGCAGATGGACCATGCCGTCCCGTATCTGCGCAGCGTGCTCGGCTTCCTCGGCATGACCGACGTTGAAGTGATCCGCGTCGAGGGCGTCGGCATGGGTGCCGATGCCGTGACCGCCGCGCTCGCCAAGGCCACCGCCAAGGTCGACGCGATCGCCGCCGCCAACGCCAACCAGGCCGCCGCGGCTGCCTGATCACCTATGCTGGAGATGAAAGAGGCAGGCGCCCGCCAGCGCCTGCCTCTTTCTGCATTTCGCCGGTAGCCGGCCACCCTACAGCGGCGGCAGCACCACGGCCGGATGGCGGTCCTCGCGCAAGATCAGCCCAAGGCTGTAATCCAGCGCCAGCTTCATGGCGCCGAGCGCAGTTCCGACATCTTCCAGCGTGCTGACCGCGATTGGCGTCGGCCAGGCCAATTCGCCGGCCACCCGCTCGACCTCCGCCGTCATCAACGCGTTGCGGCCGACGCCGCCGCCAAGCACGATCAGGCCCGGGTCGAGCATGCCGATGCAGCCGGCCGCGAGCCGGCCGATATCGGCGGCATGGCGCGAGACAGCCTCGGCGGCCGGCCGCGACCCCGCCAGTGCCAGCGCGAACAATTCCTTGGCCGAATTCGGCGGGGTCCCCTCTTCCGCCGGCCAGGTCTGTCGGCTGCGCTCGACAAGCGCCCGCGAGCCGAGATAGTGCTCAAGCCCCTCGCGAAAAGGCACTTCGCTGGCCGACCACGGAAACGGCATGCGGCCGACTTCGCCGGCAGCGCCGCCGGCGCCGCGATAAAGCCGGCCTTCATTGATCAGGCCCAGGCCGACGCGAACGCCGACCTGCAGGAAGGCAAAGGTCTCGTG
>NZ_RZRY01000415.1:0-5653 GCF_003998035.1 Mesorhizobium sp. M2A.F.Ca.ET.039.01.1.1
ATCGTCGTCGAACCGAAGGCGAACGCCGTGCCGTCGACGTCGGTGTCGGACTGCACCCCGGCGGTCTCGTCGTGGCGCACCGATGCCGTGCTCGCGACCGCGGTGATCGACGGCCCGTCATCGTCGAACTGGAGTTGCGTGCCGGCAAACTCGCTCGCGCCCGTGCTGCTCAAGATCGTGAATCCGCCGATGTCGAGGGTGATGTTCGAACCCGGCCCCTTCGTCGGTTGAACGTTTTCGATCAGCACCCGAGTGTGGGCGCTGGTGGTGGTGTAGGAGACGACATCCCCGTTCTTGACACCCGAGATGACCGCCGTATCGCCGCTGAGATTTGCAGCGACCACAGCGCCATTGATCTTGACCTCTGTGATGTTGACCGTGACGTCATCAGCAAATCCCTCGACAAAACCTGTACCTGTTTCGCCCGCGGCGCCGTTTGGATCATTGAAGGCGGTAATCTTGACTGTGACTGTGTTACCGGTCGGGTTGACCTGAGCGACCGTGAACGAGGCCGCGGTGACGCCTGAGGTATAGCCGCTAAACTGGATGTTGCTTTCGTGGTCGGCCTCCGTTGAGTCGAGACCTTGGGGCGGGTGCGGATCTTGTTGTGGGGCTACCGTGAAATCTTCGGCCGGATTGTCGACGAAAGTGAAACTTAGGCCATTGCCCGGCCCGAGATGCTGGCCGTTCACTCCAACAGTCGCGTGGGGTCCGGCCTGGCTGCTGCTGACTGTGTCGCCAGTATGGTCATTGTCCTCGGTGTTCGGGTCGGGGGCACGCCCGGTCACCACGATGCCCGAGGTGCTGACGCCCGCGGGATTGTTGCCGAACATCATGAACTCGTTGGCGCCCGATGGCGCATTGTCGAAGGAGAAGGTCGTTTGCTGGGTTGCCGCGACCTTGAGCTTATTGTCGAGATTGACAGTGAAATCGAAATCGTTGGTAGTGTCCGGGTGCTTCAGCGGCTCGAAGAGTGCGATCCAGAACTTGCCGCCAGTGATTAGGGAATTGGTCGTGGTCTCTTCGACGTAGATCGCAAATACGATGGCGCCGCTCGGATCCGCCACCCCTCCGACGGTGCCCTCCCGGCCGAGGACGACGTTGTCGTTGTTGGGGTCGGCGTAGAGGAAGATCTCTCTGCCCTCGAGGGTGAAAAGCCCGCTGGCGTCCCCGTTGAGCGCACCGTTGGTCGGATCGACGAAGCCGAGGCCATTGACGGTAAAGCCAGAGTCAGGCGTGACGGACAGATCATCGCCCCCTCCGCCAGCGACCTGAATCGCATTCGCGAGGTTGGCTCCCGCGTTGCTGAACGCTGTCGAGACATTCGACGGCACGTCGACTAGCGCGATATCGCTATCCTGCGGGCTAGCCGTTTCGTCGATTTTCGTGCTTCCGAAAACATTGATGGTCAGTGCCATTGCGATTCTCCCTGGTTTCAATGCGGCTGGCGCTGTAATCGGCCCAACGCCCGGCAACCGGCCGCACGGACGCACATCCGCCGGCCGGAGCCGGCGCTGCGCGCCATCGTTAAAAGGAAACTGGAGTTCTGGATTGACTCACGGGGTAGAGGGTGTGGGAGGGGCCGTCGCTACGCCTCCATCCATGCCCCGTCAGGCAATTCTGGGCGGATGCGTCCTATGCGCATCGGTGACCCACCAACGGCGGGCACCAAGGATCGACAATGAGGGCATACTCAACCCCGCCCCTCTTCAACAGGCATTGACTGCCTGTACGCCTCCCGCTCAAAAACATGAGCACGAAAACTTTACGCTTATTTGTGGAAAGTTCAAATCGGACTGTTGCCTTTTAACAAAAGGTGTGAATCAGGAAATGGTCCCTTCATGCAGGGGACTTTTGTCCCTCTCCCTCGAACCATTTGAAATCAAACGAGAATACAGCCAATCAAATCAAGGGGTTTGATTGTGACACCTGCATTGGCAATGAAATAGGTCTAATGCAGACGAAAATCGCCAGCAGGGTTCATAGGTTTGGCGTGTGCAATCGTGTGCACGCGGGCGGCGGCTCTATGGCTCGCTAGAGGGACTGGACAGTTCATTGTCGACCTTATTGGCCCAGTCGATGGGCAACTCGCGGTGAGGCATCGCCTGGGTTGAAGTTTCCGCGCCTCGCCTCATCCCAAATTGCGGGTGCATGTTCGACTCATGGCAAGCGCCCCAGACGAAAACCTTGGCGCTCTTGATCCATGATACTTGCCCGGTGGCGTAGGCCTCTTGAAGCGCGCCAGGACGATCGGAGCCATTGGGTAACACCGCGCCAGCTCGGCGGCGCGGGCGCCCAAGGCTGGCAAGAATTCAGCGTCGACCAGTATGAGGCAGACGGGCTGCAGGAATATCGCGCAGCGGCTTCCATGCTCGCGGCCTGCTCCACGAGGGAAATTGCCTCTCGATTGCGTCCACTATGGCCGCCCCTTTTTTGCAGAACTTGGCGCACACAACCTTGTCGGGCCGCTTGCGCAGACTTCCTTGACCCGGGTGTGAGGCGGCCCGGCGCCTGTGGCGCGTTGGGGTTAGCGGCGCCGGGCCTGACCGCAAGGGTCCTCTAATTCTGCGCGCCGGCGACTTAGCGATATATGCCGTTGATTATCGAAGAGGAATTCTTCCACACGAATAACAAAGAAGTATAAGGCGCAGGATGGTTGGCGCCCGGCGGCACTCCTGACTAGAACGGCCGTTGGACCTGCAAGCCGGCCAGGCAGCGACAAACTGGAGGACGTCGTTCAAGCCACGTGTCACATGGCGCGCGGAGCGACCTCCAAGACCTTGCCTAAGCCTGTGCGAGGCACGGAGAGGCGGCCGTACTTTGTAGAAGTCGCGACTTGGCGCCCTGTTCCCGGATGAGCCGGGAGCATTGGATGAGCGCTCAGTCCTTCACATAGTCGCCATCAAATCCCACAAACTTTGTCAGGCCCGCAGCATCGAGCAGGCGGACATGACCCTGGCGGAATTCGAGGAACTTGCGCTCGCGGAGTTCCCGCAACATTCGATTTACATGGATCGGGGTAAGGCCAAGGGCGTCAGCGAGATCGTATTGCGTGAGGGGGCAATCAAAGCCGTTGCGGTCAACGGCGCCAACACGCCGCAGACGCCCCGTCAATTCAAGCAGCAAATGCGCCGTTCGCTCCAAGGCGGTACGCCGTCCTACATTGGCGAGGTGCTGAGCTATCACAGCACCGTTGCGCACCAGAGCGTCCATGATGAACGAGAACAGATGAGGCGATTTCATAGCGGCCAGCGTGAGTGTCTTGGTAGGCGCCACCAACAACGACAGTTCGGTCAGGCTCGCGAACGTTTCGACGGTGCCGCCTCCATATGATTGAGGCAGAACCACATCACCCGTTAAGGCAAAATCTAAAATTTGCCGCTGTCCCCCAGGTAGCTCGTGGGAAATGCAGCCCCACCCTGACTCAACGATGTATATACGATCGTTGCTGTCGCCCTGGCTGAAGATTACCGCGTCGGCTGGATATCGCTTGGAAGCCAGCCCGAGCGTCTTCATCAACGCGGCGTCGTCATCGTTAAGCCCAACGAATGACGAACGGTGCTCGTCCCCTTTCGAAAAAGAACGTGAAGCAAACGTCATCCGTACCCCTCGCCCTCAGCTGCGTGTATACCTCCCTCAACCTCATCATGTATATGAAATTTCACGTGATTAGCAACCTTTTTGAAGTCCGGAACGGGAAGGCATTGTGACATCAAACCGAGGGCTAACCTGGCTCAAAACCGGTTATGGTCCGGTTGATATCCCGCGAGGTCGGGTATCATCTATGACTTACTTCTCTTAAAGTTCTCTCTCATTGACTCAACTATCTCACTGGCAACCAGACAGCTCCGGTTGTCCGCCTGGTCGGCAGCATTGCGCAAAGTCAGCGACGCGTCCCTCAGCAGCCCCCTGATTTCCGCCGGCGACAACACTTCCGAGGCCTCGAGTTCCAAAAGGACCGATTCACTCACATGCAGCGCAGCGAGCGCGACCGCCCGCGGCCTTGTTGCCAGCAACTTCAGGAGATCGCCACTACGCCTGGCTCTCGATTTCTTCTTTGCCATCGTCGTCTTAACTACCCGGACAAAAACCTTCTTATTTCCAACATCTTGACGAGTGTGCGCAGTCCAAGAGACTGAGGGTTAGACCCTTCTCTTTAAGGTGTAGCCATTGGTGACGGTAACCCAGTTTGCAGCAGTGACCCAGAGGCAAGGGGATACTGAATTAGCGGTAGCTGGTGTTCTTCGGCATCACCAATGAAGACGTCCCGCCAGGATCCGCCGCCGTCGCGAAGCGAGGCTCAGTCGCTTCTTCAGCCGTAGACCTGCTTCGATGAGGGGCTGTCCTTTTTCTGGGAAGGCAGCGGAAACGGTTCGACCTGTCCCTCGGTCTTGTCGAGATACTGCGTCAGCGCCGTCACCAGATGGTAGAAGATGCTGGCTGGGACCTCAGTCGCAAGCGACCGACCGCGCTCGTCGATCCTGTCCACCCACAGGCCAAGCGGTGCGGGATCGATATGCCATCTGAAAAGGCGCGCGACACGGGCTTCGATTTCGGGTTTCAGATCAGGCCCACCAATATTGTCCAGCGCGATCGCCGCCTTGACAGCCTCGCATTGCGGCCAACTGCGCGAGAGTCTGTCGAGAGGCATCCCTTGTCGCGACACGGCCGCATATGCCAGCCCTGTGGCTCGATTCAATCCGCTGGCAACTGCTGAGGAATAGAGTTTCCTGGCGTAAGCAGCCAAATCCTTTTGTCCGCTGGCCCGCGCGAAGTCCGCGAGCAGGGAGGCCCATTCGAAATGATGCCCCGGTTCGGTCCATTGCCCTTTGTCTCCGGGCAACGGCAGCCAGTCGGCGTCAAAATATTCGCCAAGCGTCCAACTTTCCTGATCGAAAAAATGACACCGGAAGAGATCGATCACGCGAGCCGCTCGACGAAGATATGTGCGGTCGCCGGTTGCGTCATGCCAGGCAAGGAACGATTCGAGCATGTGCATGTGCGGGTTCGAGGACCGGACGCCGTTCCAGCCGGGTGTCTCCAGGAAGCCATTCAGGCTGCCATCCTCAAGGTGGGAATCGATAAAATGAAATGTCTCCTGCGCGAGCTGCAAAGCCGTCTGGTGACCGCATCTATAGGCGTGGGCAAGGGCAAGAAGCACGCAGGAATGGTCGTAGGCATCCTCCATCGGATCGGCCACGCTTCCATTGGAATTGAGGGTGCGCACCCAGCCGCCTCGATCGGTCCGGCCGTATTTTGCGATGAAGTCAATTCCGTGATCGATGAGCTTGTCGGCAGGGCCAGTCCAGCCGCGTTCCTTGGCTACCGCGAAGGCATAGATCTGGCGGGCCATCGTCCGCATCCGCTTGGGCTTGCCCAATGGCCTCGCATCGAAACCGAGCGCTTCGTGAAAGCCTCCATGAACTGTGTCGACCCCCGCGGTCGACCATAGCGGAAGAGTCTCGTTGAAAAGCCAGTGCTCGACGCGCTTGCGCCATGATCCGCTGACAATGACCCGGTCTTCCGATGCCGTGAACTTCGTCTCTAATCGCCCGCTTTTCTCGAGTTGTTCCACGACTTTCTTCACATTCTGGCTGTGGCTGACCGGGGCGACGAATATCGCGTCCGGCGTTGCAACCACCGCCACATCCTT
>NZ_RZRY01000416.1:0-5652 GCF_003998035.1 Mesorhizobium sp. M2A.F.Ca.ET.039.01.1.1
GGATATGCGTGGCGATCGACAGGGCGTTAATGCCCGGATCGAACACGCCAAAACCGCCTGGTTCCCAGATCCATTCCTGGTTCGGATGCCAGCGCCGCACGTCTTCCTTCCAGTTGATGGCGGCCGAGGTCAGCTTGACCGAGGCGAGGAAGGCGCGCGCGGCCTCTACCGCCGGCGCGTAGCGCGAATGCCAGCTGGCAAAGAGTGAGACGCCGTTCTTTTCGGCCAGCGCCTTGAGGTGCTCGACCTCGCTCACCGTCGCGCCCGGCGGCTTTTCGAGAAACACATGCTTCTTCGCTTCCAGCGCGGTGCGCGCGGCGTCGTAGCGGAACTGCGGCGGCATGCAGAGCGAGACCGCCTCGAGATCGGGCTCGGCGGCAATCATCGCTTCAATTGTCGGGTAGTTCGGAATGCCGTCGACCTTGCCATGGCGGCTCGCCGCGGCGACGAGCCGGTAGTCGCCGTCCTTGGCGACCGCCGGCAAATGCTGGTCGCGCACGATCTTCCCCACGCCGACGATGCCGAGCTTGATGGGATTGCTGGTCATGGGAACTCCGGAAAAGAAGAATGGCTGGCTAGGTTGTTGGAGAGGATCGGGAGGACGTTGTGCCGCCGGCTATATCAGAACGGTTCGTCAAAGGTGACGATCGAGACCTCGCCTTCCAGCGCGCCCTGGTAGGCCGACAGATGCGGCTCCTCGTCGGGCTCGCCTTCCATGTCGCCGATCTGATCGAGCTCGGCCTCCGCGAATCCCTCGGCGGCGAGCGATTCGAGCGCGCGGCGCACGGCAGAATCATCGTCAGGCGCCACCAGCATCACATGCACGCCCTCGGGCTTGCCGCCCTTCTTGCGCCAGACTCGTCCGGTGATGATGGTGACCGGCCGTTCTTCATTGTCGTTCACGGGCTGATTCCTCGTTTTCCGGCCCAAAGTCCGGCTCAGCCGCCTTTTGGCACGAAGCCGGTGCGGAAGACAGCCGCAAGCCGGTCACTTTCTTCCTCGCTCTTGAAAAAAGGCGCAATAAAATTACATGCCTTTTGCGCATGGCTGCCAAGCCTCGAATTGACCGCAATATTTGCCGTTGCGGGGTTGACGGGCAATGGCCTTACGAGTAGAAGCCGCGACGTCAGAACCGATGTGAGACCGGCCTTTCCGAGGCGACACGCTTTGGAGTTTGTCTCAAACAGGGTTCGTTTTACGAGCGAAAAGACATTTCCGGCGCGCATGAAGCGGCTTCCGCTTCCTCTGCAATTTGTTCGGGCAGGACCGCGAGACGCGGTGTGTTGCCCGAATTCGCGTATGGAAATGACGCTTTGAGCGGCCCTGACAGGGCAGACACGGAATTGAGAGACAAGAGGGTTTAATGCCTACCGTCAACCAGCTGATCCGCAAGCCGCGCCTGGCGCCGGTGAAGCGAAACAAGGTCCCGGCCATGCAGCAGAACCCGCAGAAGCGGGGCGTCTGCACGCGCGTCTACACCACGACGCCGAAGAAGCCGAACTCGGCGCTGCGTAAGGTGGCCAAGATTCGCCTGACCAACGGTTTTGAAGTGATCGGCTACATCCCCGGCGAAGGCCACAACCTTCAGGAACACTCGGTGGTCATGATCCGCGGCGGTCGCGTCAAGGATCTGCCGGGCGTCCGCTACCACATCATCCGCGGCGTGCTCGACACGCAGGGTGTGAAGAACCGCAAGCAGCGTCGTTCGAAATACGGCGCCAAGCGTCCGAAGTAAGGGTTTCCCATGTCCCGTCGTCACAGTGCAGAAAAGCGTGAGATCAACCCGGATCCCAAGTTCGGCGATCTGATCGTCACCAAGTTCATGAACGCCGTCATGTATGACGGCAAGAAGTCGGTTGCCGAGACCATCGTCTATGGCGCTCTGGACCAGGTCCAGGCCAAGACCAAGCAGGAGCCGGTCACCGTCTTCCACCAGGCGCTCGACAATGTCGCGCCGCATGTGGAAGTGCGCTCGCGTCGCGTTGGCGGCGCCACCTACCAGGTTCCGGTCGACGTGCGCCCCGAGCGCCGCCAGGCGCTGGCCATTCGCTGGCTGATCGCCGCGGCCCGCAACCGCAACGAGACCACCATGGTCGACCGCCTCTCGGGCGAGCTGATGGACGCGGCCAACAACCGCGGCACCGCCGTCAAGAAGCGTGAAGACACCCACAAGATGGCGGAAGCCAACCGCGCCTTCGCGCATTACCGCTGGTAACGCGAAAGAGACTGAGAGGCACCTCCCATGGCCCGCGAATACAAGATCGAAGACTACCGCAATTTCGGTATCATGGCGCATATCGACGCCGGCAAGACGACGACGACCGAGCGCGTCCTGTACTACACGGGCAAGTCGCACAAGATCGGCGAAGTCCATGACGGCGCTGCCACCATGGACTGGATGGAGCAGGAGCAGGAACGCGGCATCACCATCACGTCCGCCGCGACCACGACCTTCTGGAAGGGTCGTGACGGCAAGATGCGCCGCTTCAACATCATCGACACCCCCGGACACGTCGACTTCACCATTGAGGTCGAGCGTTCGCTGCGCGTGCTCGACGGCGCCATCGCGCTGCTCGATGCCAACGCCGGCGTGGAGCCGCAGACCGAGACCGTGTGGCGTCAGGCCGACAAGTACCACGTGCCGCGCATGATCTTCTGCAACAAGATGGACAAGATCGGCGCCGACTTCTATCGCTCTGAAGAGATGATCGGTTCGCGCCTCGGCGCGCAGGCTGTCGTCATGCAGCTGCCGATCGGCGCCGAGACCGAGTTCAAGGGCGTCGTCGACCTCGTCGAGATGAACGCGCTCGTCTGGCGCGACGAGACGCTGGGCGCTGCTTGGGACGTCGTCGAGATCCCGGCCGACCTCAAAGCCAAGGCCGAGCAGTACCGCGAGAAGATGATCGAAGCCGCCGTCGAGATGGACGAGACCGCGCTCGAGAACTATCTCGAAGGCAAGATGCCGTCGAATGACGAGATCCGCGCGCTGATCCGCAAGGGCACCATCGCGGTCAAGTTCTTCCCGATGTTCTGCGGCTCGGCCTTTAAGAACAAGGGCGTGCAGCCGCTGCTCGACGCTGTCGTCGAATACCTGCCGTCGCCGATCGACGTGCCGGCCATCAAGGGCGTCGACGCCAAGACCGACGCCGAGATCGAACGTCACGCCGACGACAACGAGCCGCTGTCGATGCTGGCGTTCAAGATCATGAACGACCCGTTCGTCGGTTCGCTGACCTTTGCCCGCATCTATTCGGGCAAGCTCACCAAGGGCACCTCGCTCGACAACACGGTGAAGGGCAAGAAGGAGCGCATCGGCCGCATGCTGCAGATGCATGCGAACTCGCGCGCCGACATCGAGGAAGCCTATGCCGGCGACATCGTTGCGCTGGCCGGCCTCAAGGACACGACCACGGGCGACACGCTCTGCGATCCGCTGCACCCGGTCATCCTCGAGCGCATGGAATTCCCCGATCCGGTCATCCAGATCGCCATCGAGCCGAAGACCAAGAACGACCAGGAAAAGATGGGCCTCGCGCTGCATCGCCTGGCGGCCGAGGATCCGTCCTTCCGCGTCAAGACCGACGAGGAATCGGGCCAGACCATCATCGCCGGCATGGGCGAGCTGCATCTCGACATCATCGTCGACCGCATGCGCCGCGAGTTCAAGGTCGAGGCCAATGTCGGCGCGCCGCAGGTGGCTTATCGCGAGACGATCACCCGCACGCACGAGCAGGATTACACGCACAAGAAGCAGACCGGCGGTACCGGCCAGTTCGCTCGCGTCAAGATCATCTTCGAGCCGAACACCGAGAGCGAAGAGTTCGTGTTCGAGTCCAAGATCGTCGGCGGTGCGGTTCCGAAGGAATACATCCCGGGCGTCGAGAAGGGCATCAACAGCGTCATGGGTTCCGGCCCGTTCGCCGGCTTCCCGATGATCGGCGTCAAGGCGACCCTCGTGGATGGCGCCTTCCACGACGTCGACTCCTCGGTGCTGGCGTTCGAAATCGCCTCCCGCGCCTGCTTCAAGGAAGCCGCTCCGCGCCTCGGCGTGCAGCTGCTTGAGCCGATCATGAAGGTCGAGGTCGTGACGCCGGAAGATTATGTCGGCGGCGTCATCGGCGACCTCAACGGCCGTCGTGGCCAGATCCAGGGTCAGGAAGCGCGTGGCGTTGCCGTCGTCATCAACGCGATGGTGCCGCTGGCGAACATGTTCAAGTACGTCGACAATCTGCGTTCGATGTCGCAGGGCCGCGCCCAGTACACGATGCAGTTCGACCACTACGAGCCGGTTCCGACTGCGGTCGCCCAGGAAGTTCAGAAGAAATACGCGTAACTCGAGCGGGTTGCACGAGACCTTAATTCAAGGCCCGCACGGGCAAGCAGGATTGGAGAGATCACATGGCAAAAGGTAAATTCGAGCGCACCAAGCCGCATGTGAACATTGGCACGATCGGTCACGTCGATCATGGCAAGACGTCGCTGACGGCGGCGATCACGAAGTATTTTGGCGAATACAAGCGCTATGACCAGATCGACGCGGCACCCGAAGAGAAGGCGCGCGGCATCACGATTTCGACGGCTCACGTCGAGTATGAGACGGCCAACCGTCACTATGCTCACGTCGACTGCCCCGGCCACGCCGACTATGTGAAGAACATGATCACCGGTGCCGCCCAGATGGACGGCGCGATCCTGGTCGTGTCGGCCGCTGACGGCCCGATGCCGCAGACCCGCGAGCACATCCTGCTTGCCCGTCAGGTCGGTGTGCCTTCGATCGTGGTGTTCCTCAACAAGGTCGATCAGGTCGACGACGCCGAGCTGCTCGAGCTGGTCGAGCTCGAGGTTCGCGAGCTTCTGTCGAAGAATGAGTTCCCCGGCGACGACATTCCGATCGTCAAGGGCTCGGCGCTGGCCGCTCTCGAGGATTCGAACAAGACCATCGGCGAGGACGCCATCCGCGAGCTGATGGCTCAGGTCGACGCCTACATCCCGACCCCGGTTCGTCCGCTGGACAAGCCGTTCCTGATGCCGATCGAGGACGTGTTCTCGATCTCGGGCCGCGGCACGGTCGTGACCGGCCGCGTCGAGCGCGGCGTGGTCAAGGTCGGCGAGGAACTGGAGATCGTCGGCATCCGTCCGACCGCCAAGACGACCTGCACGGGCGTTGAAATGTTCCGCAAGCTGCTCGACCAGGGCCAGGCCGGCGACAACATCGGCGCGCTGCTGCGCGGCATCGACCGCGAGGGCGTCGAGCGTGGCCAGGTTCTGGCCAAGCCGGGCTCGGTGAAGCCGCACAAGAAGTTCGTGGCCGAAGCCTACATCCTGACCAAGGACGAAGGCGGCCGTCACACGCCGTTCTTCACCAACTACCGTCCGCAGTTCTACTTCCGCACGACGGACGTGACGGGCATCGTGACGCTGCCGGCCGGCACCGAGATGGTGATGCCCGGCGACAACATCACCGTCGACGTCGAGCTGATCGTGCCGATCGCGATGGAAGAGAAGCTGCGCTTCGCCATCCGTGAAGGCGGCCGCACCGTCGGTGCAGGCATCGTCGTCACCATCAAGGAGTAATCGATCCGGCCGTTGCCGGTTCGACAAGGGAAAGGGCGGTCTTCGGGCCGCCCTTTTCGTTTGGAAGCAGTATCGGGC
>NZ_RZRY01000417.1:0-5628 GCF_003998035.1 Mesorhizobium sp. M2A.F.Ca.ET.039.01.1.1
TCACTGGTGCCGGCAAACCGACGACATAGAAACCTGACCGGGGCCGGGCCTCGCACACACCCTCAGCCTCCAGGAGCTCGTATGCATGGTGCACTGTCATCGGGCTGTAACCGGTGTCGTCGCTTAACTGCCGGACAGACGGGAGGCGATCACCGACCCTCAGAGTTCCTGTGCGAATGCGGCGCTTGATGAGGTCAACGACAAATTCGTAGCGGCGCATGGCCGATGTCTTGGGGCCATCGGTCATAGGATTGGCATTTCCGATCGCGCCTGGCACCTGCTGGGTCTGCACAAGAAGCCGTTCCATCTTTACACGATAAGGGGTTGCGGTCAGATCGTCGCGGTGCGGCCTCCTGCAGGCTCGTAGGCGCCGAGCTTACAATATTAATCCGTTTTGATTGGGAAAATGCACAAAAACCATCAATTCCGCGGAGCACAGTTTCTGCCGAAGCGCGATTCGGGGATTGGCATGGCCCGTCTGTGCTGAACGAATTCGCAGGATTTTGCCACTAGCGCGTCTCCATATTTTTGTTTCTTTTTGCCATGTTGGTAACGTTCAAAGTCGCCAAGCCCTGAGGAATGTTTATGGAAACGGTCGTTATCATCGGAGGAGGACTAGCGGGGCATCGTGCCGCCACAACGCTCGCCGGGCTTCGTCCTGAGCAGCGCACGATCATGATTCATAGCGAAAGTGGGACACCCTACGACAGGCCGCCGCTTTCCAAGGACTTTCTGTTGGGTGGCAAGCGGCCGACCTTAAAAGGGTCTGAGCTGTATGCAGACCGCGTCGTTTTGCGAGATAGAACGAAGGCCACCCTGATCGACCCTATTCGACGCATTGTCCACACTGATAACGGTAAACCGGAACACTACGACAAGCTGTTGATCGCGACGGGATCTCGAGCCCGGCAGTTCGAGAACTCCAATGTGGACCCGGCGCAAGTTCATTATCTGCGCACCGAATCAGATGCTACCAGATTGCGCGCGGCTCTTGCGCCTGGCCGGCGGCTGGCAGTTGTAGGCGGTGGCTTTATAGGCCTGGAGGTGTCGGGGATGGCCCGTCGCTTGGGCTGTCAAACAACGGTCATCGAACTGGCGCCGCGACTGCTGTCGCGCAGCGCTTCACTATCTTTGTCAGACTGGGTCGCGAGGCGTCACGCGAGCGAAGGGGGTGAGTTCCGTTTGAATTGCGCAAATCTGCGTATGTTGAATAATTCAAAGGGCGAGGTCGTTCTGACTTGGAACGGAGGATCGCTCGTTGCTGACATGGTTCTCATTGGCATCGGGATTGGGCCTAACGCGGAAATCGCCGCTGACGCCGGCATCGATACCGCCGACGGGATCGTTGTTAACGCACGCTGCGAAACGTCCCTTCCGGGAATATATGCTGCCGGAGAGGTGACAAACTATCCTTTGCCCGGGCTCGGCCGGCGGCTACGGAGTGAGAGCTGGACTGTGGCCGGCGATCAGGCCGTGGTGGCCGCACAAGCTATTTGTGGTCTGGATGTACAGTACAAAGACCTGCCGTGGTTCTGGTCCGACCAGTGCGGGGTGACTATCCAGTCACTCGGGCTTCCAGCACTCGCGACCCGCCTTTATCGCGTCGGAGACGTTGCGGGCGAACGCTGGCTGGAGATTGGCACCGATGATCAAGGACGTTTTGTCAGCGCCGTAGGGGTCAACCCTGGTCGTGACATGACGCAGCTGCGGCGAGACGCAAGGGCTGGCAAGCCTATATCGCCGGATATTATGAGCCGGGCGGAGGAAGTCGATCCGACCTATATGTGTGTCGCCACTGGCTAATTTGGCAATCGGAGTGCACTTGTGACAACGTTGGAAAAGAGCATAGATACTGTGCTTCAGAATTATGAGTGGATAATTCTTTGCGCCATTTCGGATCTTGAAGAGGGTACCGTTACGCCCTTTGAGATCGATGATGCCCGAATAGCCATCTACTTGATCGGCGGCAAAGTACATGCGACCGATAACGTTTGTTCACACGCGTTCGCTCTCCTTTCCGACGGCTGGCTGGAGGGTACGCTTATCGAGTGCCCTCTGCATGGTGCTCAATTTGAGATCACCTCTGGGGAGGTGGTTCAAGGTCCGGCTGAGTGTCCAATCACCGTTTTTAAGACGAAGGTGGAAGATGGCCAGGTCCTGGTGCGTCTTCCAGTATCGTGAACAGTTTAAGCCTCAACAGCAAAGAACATGATAGCTGGCGGACCAACAGACCACCAGCGGTCGCGATGAGGTAATGCGCCAACATCAAGCAGGGAAAGATATCGATGAGCGAGGCAAGCAGCGCGTTTGCGAGGAATGAGAGCGACAGCCATATGGCGGATTCAAGAAATTTCTACTCCCTGGTCAACGGTTCTCTTGTCCGTGACGGATCGAAATTGAGGATCATAAACCCGGCGACGCAAGGGAGTGCCGGATCCGCGATCATCCCCGGGGTAAATGTCCTGCAGCAAGCGATCGACGCCGCTGACCGGGCTTTCGCGAGTTGGCGGGCTGAACCGTGGACGGTGCGCAGCGATCTCCTGCTTACACTGGCCGACGTTCTGCGGAAGAACGTTGAAGAACTTGCACGCCTTCTGACTACGGAACAGGGAAAACCGCTTCAGCAAGCTCGAAGCGAAACCGTCTCTTGCGCCGAATTTCTTGAGCACTGTGCAGGTCTGGAGTTGCGTCCTATCGTGCTGAAAAATGAACCGGAGGCATACGCGGAGCAATTCTTTGTTCCGTACGGTATCGTCGCAGGAATAGTGCCGTGGAATTTTCCACTCGAAGCTGCAATATCCAAGATTGGTCCAGCAATCATAACGGGGAATTCCATCATCATTAAGCCTGCGCCGACCACTCCTCTGGCTACCCTCCGCTTTGGAGATCTCATAAAGGACCTGGTTCCGCCAGGGCTTATTCAGATCATCGCGGACGACGGATCACTGGGTCCAGAGCTCGTCAGCCACCCCAGTGTTGCAAAAATTTCTTTCACGGGGTCCACCGCATCCGGCAAGGCTGTCATGACGTCAGCCGCTCGAGGGTTGAAGCGTCTCTCTTTGGAATTGGGCGGCAATGATCCGGCAATCGTGTTCGACGACGTCGACCCGAATCGGGTGGCGCAAGCTATTTTCAAGGCGGCCTTTCTCAATAGCGGGCAGGTCTGTACTGCGATCAAACGGGTTTACGTTCATCAGTCCATTGCTGATCGCTTCTGCGAATGCCTTGGTGATCTGGCGCGAACGGCAGTTGTGGGCAGCGGCTTGGAGGACAATGTCACTGTGGGTCCCCTGCAGAATAAAGCCCAGTTCGATAAAGTTCTTCAATATCTGGATGAGGCGGAGAAAGTCGGACGCATCGTCACAGGCGGCAAAGCGCCAGCTCTTGGCGGCTATTTCGTCAATCCTACCATCGTGACGGATATCAGCGACGAGGCTTCGCTCGTCAAAGACGAGCAGTTCGGCCCGATTCTTCCGGTCCTGACGTTTACCGACGTCGATGATGTTGTGCGCCGGGCCAACGCCACGCCTTATGGTCTTACTGCTTCCGTGTGGTCGGCCGACAGAGGCCGAGCGTCGCGGGTCGCTAGGCGATTGGACTTCGGAACAGTATGGGTGAACAAACATCTGGAGTTCAATCTGGACTATCCGTTCAGTCCTTGTAAGGAATCCGGCTTCGGTACCGAAGGGGGTATTGAGGGATTGAAGGAATATGCTCAGCCCCGCCTGTTGAGTTGACATATTCGGACCATGTTGTGGCTCATTGGCGCAACGACGATGTTTCGGGTCGAAACTGGCGCTGCTACCAAACCGTCCAGTGCGGCCAAGCTCTAAACTGTCCTACTTGGACGCTACCGACGCTGGATTTAGAAGCCCTCACTGTTCTTGGCGCTCGGGTGGTAGTTCCATGGCCACTGCTCGTTTGAAACAGATCTGCGCAATGGGCGCCTGCGCCGGATCGATCAACGCGAGACAACTTCGACAAGTTAACAAGGGAACCCGACAATGAAAGATATCCGCGTGGTCACCGAGTTCCCGCGAGTGGTCCGTGAGATCGAGAATTTGTGGATCCCCATGCCAGATGGCGTGAAGCTCGCTGCCCGCATCTGGCTTCCTGAAGATGCCGAGGCCGACCCGGTCCCTGCCATCCTCGAATACCTGCCCTATCGCAAACGCGACGGAACGGCGGAACGCGATGCACTCACGCATCCCTATTTCGCCGGTCACGGCTATGCCGGCGTGCGTGTCGACATGCGTGGAACGGGCGACAGCGAAGGCGTTTGCAAGGGTGAATATTTGCAGCAGGAGCAGGACGACTGCCTCGCGGTAATAGAATGGCTGGCGAAGCAGGCCTGGTGCTCCGGTGCGGTTGGCATGATCGGCATTAGCTGGGGCGGCTTCAACGGGCTTCAGGTAGCTGCCCGCCGGCCACGGGCGCTCAAAACGGTGATCTCGCTCTGCTCTACCGACGACCGCTATAACGATGACATCCATTATCTCGGCGGCGCACAGATGTGCGACAATCTGGAGTGGGGCACCACTGCGTGGGCGATCGCCATGACGCCGCCCGACCCCTTGATCGTCGGCGACCGCTGGCGGGAGCTTTGGGAAAGCCGGCTTAACGGCAATGGCATTTGGATGCAGGAATGGTTCGAGCATCAACGCCGCGACGAATTCTACAAGCACGGTTCGATCTGCGAGGACTACTCGGATGTCGCGGTCCCCGTTTACCTAGTCGGTGGCTGGGCCGATAGCTATCCGAATCCAGTCTTCCGCATGCTCGAAAGCCTGCCCGGCATCCGGAAGGGCCTGATCGGTCCTTGGGGCCACAAATATCCGCATTTCGCCATGCCCGGACCGCGCATCGGTTTTCTCAAAGAATGCCTGCGCTGGTGGGACCAATATCTCAAGGGCGTCAATACCGGGATCGCCGACGAACCGATGCTCCGGGCCTGGATGCAAGACCCCTGTCCGCCGGCCGCCATATACGATGAGCGCCCGGGCCGCTGGGTTGCCGAACCGTCCTGGCCGGGACCCGGCATTGGTAAATGGGAGCTGGCACTTTCCCCGGGGCTCCTTGCCGGGGGCGCCCGCAGTGATGACGTGCTTAAGATCTGTTCTCCTTCGACGACCGGCCTCTCGTCAGGGGCCTGGTGCGGCTATGGCGTGGATCCGACCTTGCCGATTGATCAACGCATGGAGGCCGGCAACGCGCTCGTCTTCGAAACGAAGGCTTTGGAAGAAGCCGTGGAGATTCTCGGGTTTCCTGAGTTCGAGGTGAAGCTCATCTCAGACAAGCCGGTTGCACTGATTTCAGCGACGTTGTCGCTGGTGCTGGAAGACGGAGCGGCATCGCGTGTCAGCTACGGCATCCTCAACCTTACGCATCGACATGACGACCTGGAACTGCGGCCGATGCAACCATACAGTGCCGAGACTGTGCGTATCAAATTGCGATGCTGTGGCCAGCGGTTCGAGAAAGGTCAGCGTATCCGCCTTGCCGTCGCCACAGGGCACTGGCCAATCGTATTCCCCGGGCCGGAGAAGGCGACGCTGTCGATCCATTGCGCTGGCAGCAGCCTTACCCTGCCTGTGCGCACGCCGCAGCCACTCGATGCAAGGCTTGCGT
>NZ_RZRY01000418.1:0-5622 GCF_003998035.1 Mesorhizobium sp. M2A.F.Ca.ET.039.01.1.1
GACCTATGCCGAACACGCCCGCGCCGCAGCTATTGCCGGCCATGCGGTCGCGGAAGTCAGCGACTTCGACGCGCTGGCCGAGGCGGACCTCGCGGTGCTGGTCAATCCTAACAATCCGGACGGGCGAGTGATCGAAAAGCCGCGCCTGCTTGACCTCGCGGCGCTGCTTCACGCCAAGGGTGGGCTGCTCGTCGTCGACGAGGCCTTCATGGATGTCGGCCCGGTCGAGCATAGCCTGGCCGGCAATGTCGGGGAGGGCGGCATTGTCGTGCTGCGCTCGTTCGGCAAGTTTTTTGGCCTGGCGGGTGTTCGGCTTGGCTTCGCGCTGACGGATGCGCTGACGGCCGAGCGGCTGGATGCGCAACTGGGGCCTTGGGCCGTGGCCGGTCCGGCGCTCGAATATGGCATCCGCGCCTTGTCGGATGCGGCATGGCAGGCCGATATGCGGCAACGCCTGGCACAGGATGCCGGTCGCCTCGACATCCTGCTTGGCCGATTCGACGTTCCGGTCTCCGGCGGTACCTCGCTTTTCCGCTATCTGTCTTTCGCGGGTGCACCGGGCCTGTTTTCGGCACTCGGCGAGCAGGGCGTGCTGGTCCGCCATTTCGCCGAGCGTCCCGGGGTCCTGCGCATCGGCTTGCCGGGCAGCGAACCAGAATGGCAGCGCCTTGAAAGCGCCCTTGCCGCCTGGGCCGCACGGCGTAAGGATGCGCCGAAGGAGTCCGGACAATGATCCATGTCTGTTCGCTGTCGAAGGTCGACGAGACCGTGGCAAGGACCGGCGCGCAGCGCTTGCTGTCACTGCTTGCCGCGGGCACGGAAGTGGCGCGCCCGGCTTCGATCCTGGCGGAAAACCATCTGCATCTCGTCATGCACGACATCGCCGTGGCGCAGGAAGGCATGACGATGCCGGGCGAGGAGCATGTGCGGGCCTTGCTGGATTTCGCCTATCGCTGGGATCGCGTGAGGCCGCTGGTCGTGCACTGTTATGCCGGCGTCAGCCGCTCGACTGCTTCGGCCTATATCATCGCGGCGGCTCTGGCGCCGCAGCGTGACGAGATGGAACTCGCGAAGGCGCTGCGCTTCCTGTCGCCGACAGCGACGCCCAATCCACGGCTAATCGCGGTTGCCGACATGCTGCTTCAGCGGGACGGCCGCATGATCGCGGCGATCGAGGCGATCGGGCGCGGCGCGGATGCTTTCGAAGGGATACCCTTCGAGCTCCCTATCGAGGGGTAGAAGAGCGACCCGCTAGGACAGCCATTCTGAAAGCTTTGCCTTACGGACGTCTTTCACCAGATTGATGAACCCGTCTGCCTGATGCTCGGCGGTGAGCCGACCCTTCTCGGCGGTGGCGATCGAGGCATCGCCGACCACGCCGTTGGGGTTGAGGTCGCTGGCGATCCAGGCGAAGGCATGCGTTCCGGTGTGGCGCAGCAGGGCGAATTCCTGTTCGGCGCGGGCGACATTGGAGACGAAATTGTCGGCCTTGCTCATGTCGACGAGGTCGGGCCGGAAGTGCAGCATCAGCGAGGTCTCGACATCGCCGCCATGGATGCCGTGACGGTCTTCGAGCTCGGTATACATGCCGGCCGGGCGGCCGAAGCGCTGCCAGCTCGTCTTCACCGACAGCATCTTGGCGCGCACACGCAATTCGCGCGAGATGATGCCCATGATCTCTTCATTGCCGCCATGCGAATTGACGATGATCAGCTTTCTCACCCCGGCGCGCGCGATCGACAGCCCAAGCTCGGTCCAGGCGTCGGCCAAGGTCGTGGCGGGCAGAGTGAGCGTTCCCGGCGCATGCAGGTGCTCGTTCGACTTGCCGACCGCCTGCACCGGCAGGATGCGGATGTCGAGATCGTCGGGCAGCCGCGCGATCACCGTCTCCAGCATGCCCATCATGATCGAGGTGTCGGTCGAGACCGGAAGGTGAGGGCCATGCTGCTCGATCGCCGCCACCGCCAGCACGGCAATCGTCGCCTCGGCGTCGATCGAGGCGTATTCGGTCGTCCGGTAATCGCCCCACCACACACGTCTTTTGGCCACTTTAGTCTCCGATTGCTCTCCGTCCGCACCGGTCGGTGTAATGCGCTTATTGGCTACGGGCAACGCTATCCTGCCGCCAAAACCTCCACCTCGACCTTGAATTCCGGGCGGGCGAAGCCGGAGACGATCATCAGCGTAGAGGCCGGCGCCGGATCGGAAAAGAGCCGGTTGCGGACATCCATATAGGGCTGCAGGTGGGCACGATCGGTGACGAAGGCGTTGATGCGCACAATGTCGTTCAAGGTGAGCCCGGCTTCGCTGAGGATCGCGGCTATGTTCTTGAAGCAAAGCTCCGTCTGGGCCCCCGCATCCTCCGGTACGGCATCGTCCGGGCTGATGCCCAGCTGTCCGGAGCACAGCACCAGGCGTTTTCCGGCGGGGATTTCAACGCCGTGGCTGTAGCGGGCGAAGGGCGGCTTGATGGCCTTGGGGGCGAGGTATTTCAGCATGGCATTCTCCTGTGCGCCCGCAGACTAAGGCTCGATTCATGAAACCTTCAAGATGCGGTGCATGCCTCCCGGGCGATTATGGACAGGCGTCCAAAAAATAGGCACGATGCCTCGCGTACGGCATGACCCGTCCGGTCTCGGCAATGACTGTCGCACAAGCAGGCGGCCCAGGCGGTGGCATGTGTCTTGCTTCTTGAATCAATGGTGTCGAGCTCAGCGCGTTGCGCGCCCGGGCCAAGAGAGGGTGAGTTTATGATCGGAAATGGGAAGATCCTGGCGGGGTCGATCGCCTTGCTGGTGGCGGGCACGCTGGCTGCTGCCGCGAACGAGAAGGTAACGTTCGGCACCAACTGGCTGGCCGAGCCGGAGCATGGCGGCTACTATCAGGCCGTTGCCGACGGCACCTACGCCGCCTGCGGCCTCGATGTCACCATCATGCAGGGCGGCCCGCAGGTCAGCGGTCGGCCGATGCTGCTTGCCGGCAAGATCGATTTCTACATGGGCGGCAATCTGCTGTCGGCCTTCGACGCTGTGCAGCAGGGCATCCCGATGCGCGTCGTCGCCGCCGATTTCCAGAAAGACCCACAGGTCCTCATGTCCCAGCCGGGGCAGGGGCTGGACAAGTGGGAAGACCTCAAGAACGCCGACCAGTACATCCTCGGCGACGAGGGCGCGCAGACCTTCTTCCAGTGGATGGTGACCGAGCTCGGTTTCGATGCAGCGAAGCGCGTGCCCTACACCTTCAACCCGGCGCCCTTCATCGCCAACAAGAAGTCGATCCAGCAGGGCTATGTCACGTCCGAGCCCTTTGCGGTGCAGAAGGCGGGCGGCTTCGTGCCGAACCAGTTCCTGCTCGCCGATTATGGCTGGGAAACCTATGCGACCACGGTCGAGGTTATGCAGGACACGATCGACAAGCGGCCGGAGGTCGTGCAGTGCTTCGTCGATGGCTCGGCCAAGGGTTGGTACAACTATCTCTACGGCGACAACAAAGCCGCCAACGACATGATCAAGAAGGACAATCCGGACATGACGGATGAGCAGATCGCCTTCTCGATCGAGCAGCTGAAGAAGTTCGGCGTCGTCGATTCGGGCGATTCGGAAAAGCTCGGCATCGGCGCCATGACCGACGCGCGCATCCAGAGTTTTTACGACAAGATGGTCAAGGCCAAGGTCGCGCAGCCGGGCATCGACATCAAGAAGGCCTACACGCTGGCTTTCATCAACAAGGGCGTTGGGCTGGAGCTGAAGAAGTAAGGCGGCCTGCCTGAGATGATCCAGGAGAAAGTGGCTGAGACGCCGACGGCATCGGGCGAGGCCCCGATGCTGCTTTCGTTGCGCAATGTCGGCAAGGTCTTTTCCAATGGCGTGACGGCCCTGAGCAAGGTGGATCTCGCGATCCGCGAAGGCGATTTCCTGAGCCTGCTCGGCCCGTCCGGCTGCGGCAAGTCGACCGCGCTCAGGCTGATCGCAGGCCTATCGACGCCGACCTCCGGCCAGCTCGACTGGCGCGGCTCGATCGACCGCTCGAACATCGGCTTCGTCTTCCAGGAGCCGACGCTGCTGCCTTGGGCGAGCGTCTTTGACAATGTCTGGCTGCCGCTGCGGCTCAAGGGCGTGTCGCGGGCCAAGGCTGCGCCGGCGGTGATGGAGATGTTGGCGCGGGTCCATCTCACCGGTTTCGAAAATGCCGTGCCGCGCGAGCTTTCCGGCGGCATGAAGATGCGGGTGTCGATCGCGCGGGCCATGGTGACGAAGCCGCGCATCCTCCTGATGGACGAGCCGTTCGCGGCGCTGGACGAGATCACTCGCTTCAAGCTCAACAACGACCTTCTGGAGCTGTGGCAGGACGAGCGTTTCACCGTCGTCTTCGTCACCCACAGCGTCTTCGAAAGCGTGTTCCTGTCCAGCCGCGTCGTCGTCATGGCCGCGCGGCCGGGCCGCGTTTTCGGCGAGCTCCCCATCAGCGCGCCTTATCCGCGCGACGAGGTGTTCCGGACCTCACCCGACTATGCCGCGCTTTGCCGGCAGGCTTCGGACGTGCTGGTCGACGCCATCAACTCAACCGCCGGACCGCACCATGACGGCCATTGATGACATTGCATTGAAGCTCGACCCCGAGGAGGCGCGCCGCGCCCGCCAGGAGCGTCTTGAGCGCATTGGCAAATGGGTGCTGCCGCTGGCGATCATGGTGCTGGCGATCTGGCTGTGGGATCGCGTCTGCGTCTGGAACGACATCCCGCAATACATCCTGCCGCGGCCGGGCGTGGTGTTGCAGACACTGCACAGCGACGCCGGCCTGTTGTTCTCCTCGCTGCTGGTGACGCTCAGGATCACCTTCCTCAGCCTTTTGCTCGCCGTCATCGGCGGCGTCGGGCTGGCGGTGCTGTTCGCACAGTCGAAATGGATGGAGATGTCGTTCTTCCCCTTCGCCATCGTGCTGCAGGTGACGCCGATCGTCGCCATCTTCCCGCTGATCAACATCTATGTGAACAACCAGACCGTCAAACTGCTGCTCTGCGCCTGGATCGTCGCCTTCTTCCCGATCCTCTCCAACACCACGCTCGGGCTGAACTCGGTCGACCGGAACCTGCGCGACCTGTTCAAGCTCAACGGCGCGACACGCTGGCAGCAATTGCGCTATTTGCGCCTGCCGGCGGCGATGCCCTATTTCCTCGGCGGGTTGAAGATCGCTGGCGGCCTGTCGCTGATCGGCGCCGTGGTCGCCGAATTCGTCGCCGGCGCGCAGGGGCAGTCGTCCGGGCTTGCCTCGCGCATCATCGAGGCCGGCTACCGGCTCAACGCGCCGCGCCTGTTCGCGGCGCTGATCCTGATCTCGCTGACCGGCATCCTGATCTTCCTGGTGCTGTCGCTGGTGTCGCATCTGATCCTGCGCCGCTGGCACGAGAGCGCCCTCAAGCAGGAGCATTAGGGTGGTTGGCGCCGCAGAGGAAATCACGAAGAGGGCCAGATCTTGATACCTGCCTCTGGTTCTTACCAGCTTGCCAATGCCCGCGTTCACCGTTCGCTGACGCCCGGGCTTACAGCACCGTTCGACGCGGACGGTTTCGCGCTGGCCGATCTGGTGGTCGCCGACGGCAAGATCGCGAGCATTGCAGCGCGC
>NZ_RZRY01000419.1:0-5612 GCF_003998035.1 Mesorhizobium sp. M2A.F.Ca.ET.039.01.1.1
TAGCCGCGCGCGCCGTGGCGGCGCGCAGCGGGCAGAACAGCGCGCCCGATTATCTGAAGGGCCTGAACCCGGAGCAGCGGCTCGCCGTCGAGACGACCGAAGGCCCGGTCCTGGTGCTGGCCGGCGCCGGAACCGGCAAGACGCGCGTGCTCACCACCCGCATCGCCCACATCCTCGCGACTGGCAGGGCCTTCCCGTCGCAGATCCTCGCCGTCACCTTCACCAACAAGGCGGCGCGCGAGATGAAGCAGCGCATCGGCCACCTGATCGGCGAAGGCAATGTCGAGGGCATGCCCTGGCTCGGCACCTTCCATTCTATCGGCGTCAAGCTGTTGCGTCGTCATGCCGAGTTGGCCGGGCTGAAGTCGGATTTCACCATCCTCGACACCGACGACGTGGTGCGGCTGATCAAGCAGCTGATCCAGGCCGAAGGGCTGGACGACAAGCGCTGGCCGGCCAAGACCTTCGCCCAGATGCTCGACAACTGGAAGAACAAGGGCCTCGGCCCCGAAGAGATTCCGGAAGGTGATGCTCGCAGCTTCGGCAACGGCAAGGGCCGCCAGCTCTACAAGGCCTATCAGGAACGGCTGCAGACGCTGAATTCCTGCGACTTCGGCGACCTGCTCTACCACCCGATCCGCATCTTCCGCGCCTATCCGGACGTGCTGAAGGAATACCACCGCAAGTTCAAATACATACTAGTCGACGAGTACCAGGACACCAACACCGCGCAGTACATGTGGCTGCGGCTCTTGGCGCAGCGCCCCAATGTCGGGCGCAGCCCGTCGGCCGAAGGCCGCAAGCCCGACCGGGCGTCGGCCGGTCAGGCCGCCCCCGCGGAGGCCAGCGAGCGAAGCGAGCGCGCGGCCGTGAGCGAAAACAAAGTCAACATTTGCTGCGTCGGCGACGACGACCAGTCGATCTATGGCTGGCGCGGCGCCGAAGTCGACAACATCCTGCGCTTCGACAAGGATTTCCCGGGCGCCACCATCATCCGGCTGGAGCGCAATTATCGCTCCACCGCGCATATCCTGGGCGCCGCTTCCCACCTCATCGCCCACAATGAGGGCCGTTTCGGCAAGACGCTGTTCACCGATCGCAATGACCCCGATGACGACAAGGTGCATGTCCATGCCGCCTGGGACTCGGAGGAAGAGGCGCGCGCCATAGGCGACGCCATCGAGGCTTACCAGCGGCAGAAACATAATCTGAACGACATGGCGATTCTCGTCCGCGCGTCCTTCCAGATGCGCGCCTTCGAAGACCGCTTCATCACGCTGGGCTTGAACTATCGCGTCATCGGCGGCCCGCGCTTCTACGAGCGCCTGGAAATCCGCGACGCGCTGGCCTTCTTCCGCGTCGTCGCCAACAGCGGCGACGACCTTGCCTTCGAGCGCATTGTCAACGTGCCGAAGCGGGGGCTCGGCGAAGCCACGATCCGCCAGATCCACGACACCGCGCGCGCCATGCGCGTGCCGATGCTGGAGGCCGCCGCAACGCTCGCCGAAAGCGACGAGCTGAAGCCCAAGCCGCGCGCAGCGCTCCGAGAGGTGGCCGCCAATTTCGAGCGCTGGCAGAAAGCGCTGGAAACGAAGCCGCACACCGAGCTCGCCGAGACCATTTTGGAAGAGAGCGGCTACACCGACATGTGGAAGAACGACCGTTCGGCAGACGCGCCCGGGCGGCTGGAAAACCTCAAGGAGCTGATCCGCTCCATGGAGGAGTACGAATCGCTGCGCTCCTTCCTCGAGCATGTCGCGCTCGTCATGGATGCCGAGCAGAATGCCGAGCAGGATGCGGTCTCGATCATGACGCTGCATTCGGCCAAGGGCCTCGAATTCGAGACCGTTTTCCTGCCCGGCTGGGAGGAAGGCTTGTTCCCGCATCAGCGCGCGCTGGACGAAGGCGGGCGCTCCGGCCTGGAGGAAGAGCGCCGGCTTGCCTATGTCGGACTGACGCGGGCGAAGAAGAACCTGCACATCTGGTTCGTCTCCAACCGTCAGATCCACGGGTTGTGGCAATCGACCATCCCGTCGCGCTTCGTCGACGAGCTGCCGGAAACCCATATCGACGTCGCCGAGGGCGGCAATTCCTATGGCGGCTACGGCAATCCCTATGGCGGCGGCGCTTTTGCATCGGGACGCGGGGGAGGCCGGCAGAACCCTTACGGCGCCTCGCGCTTCGACAATGTCGGCGCCAAGGACCAGGGCAGTTTTTCCAACACCTATGCCACGCCCGGCTGGCAGCGCGCCCAGGCCAACCGCACCGAAGCGACCGACCGCAACTGGGGCACCCGCTCCGGCCACCAGGTCGAGCGCATCGGCTATGGCGAGACCGACTCAGGCTACGGCGCCGGCCGGACCAGCGTGAAGGGCCGCACCATCGAGGGCGAGCTGGTCGCCAAATCCGTCGCAGACACGCCGTCAGCCTTCAATGTCGGCGACCGCGTCTTCCACCAGAAATTCGGCAACGGCAACATAGCGGCCATCGAAGGCAACAAGCTCACCATCGACTTCGACAAGGCCGGGCAAAAGCGCGTGCTGGACGGGTTCGTCGCGCCGGTGTGACCGCCCTCACCTGTACCTTGCCTGGTTCCACTTGTGGCCGAGCAGCGACAGGATGATGATCAGTCCGTTGAAGAACTGGACGTAGAAGCCGCTGAGGCCCGCCGCCACAACGCCGGTCTGGATGAACGACACAGTGACCGCGCCGATCGCGCCGCCGACCACCGTGCCGATGCCGCCCCAGGTCGGCGTGCCGCCGACGAACACCGAGGCGAGCACCGGCAGCAGATAGCCGTCGCCCGCCGTCGGCCACCAGGTGAAGTTGATCATCACCGAGAAGGTGCCGGCGATCGCCGCGCCTATGCCGGTGAAGACGAACACCTTCACCCGCACGAGCTTGACGTCGATGCCCATCTGCTTGGCGCTGTCGGGATTGTCGCCGACCACCTTCACCTGCGCGCCGAAGCGGTGTCGGTTGAAGAGCAGCGCCGAGAACACGACGAAGGCTATGGCCCAGAAGATCTGCACGGGAATGCCCCAGATCTGGCTGGAGAAGATCTTGTAGGCCGCGCTGTCGGCCAGATTGGTCAGCGCCGTCGACTTGCCCTCGTTGATGATCTGGATCAGGCCGCGCAGCAGGAAATTCATGCCGAGCGTGGCGATCAGCGACGACAGCCCGCCATAGACGACCAGCGAGCCGACCAGGAAGCCGAGCAGCGTACCGGTGACAACAGCCGCCGCGATGCCCAGGAACGGATCGTAGCCCGCCTGCACCACCAGCGCGAAGACCCAGGAGGCGAAACCCATCGTTGCCGGGAACGACAGGTCGATCTCGCCGCAGGTGACGACGAAGACCAGCGGCACCACCACGAACAGCGCCACCGGAAGCGTCGTCAGCACCGAGCTGTAGAGATACCAGGTGGTGAACACGGTCGGGTTGGCGATCATGAACACCGCCATCATGACGATGAACACCGCGAGCGTGCCGAGCGAAGCGCGGTTGTCGAGCACGAAGCCGCGCAGCCAGTGGTTCGACGGATGGCTCCATTCCTTGGCAGCCTGGCCGCTTGTTCTCCTGAGAGGCGTTTGCAGATCGGGTTCCATGGCCTTGCTCATCACGCTCTCTGCTCCGCGCCCTCGTGCAGCCCCGGCAGGCCGCCGGGATGCGCCACATCTTCCATGAAGTTGATCAGGTCGTCGGCCGACTTGACCTCGCTGCGGTCGGCCGTCAGCGCCACCTTGCCGCGGTCGAGCACGACGAAGCGGTCGGCGATGTCGAAGACATGGTGGATGTTGTGGCCGATGAACAGGATCGAGCGGCCGCTCGCCCGCACCTGGCGCACGAAGTGGAAGACCTTGGCGGTTTCGGTCAGCGACAGCGCCGTCGTCGGCTCGTCGAGGATGATCAGCTCCGCCTGCTTGTAGATGGCGCGAGCGATCGCCACGCCCTGCCGCTCGCCGCCCGAAAGCTGGCCGACGATCGACTGCGGCGTGAACACTTTCGAGGTGAAGCCGATCTCGCGCATTAGCCGGCTCGCCTCCGCGACCTCCTTGTTGACCTTCAGCCAGCCCATGAAGCCGGTGAGCTCGCGGCCCATGAAGATGTTGCGCACGATGGTCTGCTGCACGGCCAGAGCCCGGTCCTGGAACACGGTCTCGATGCCGGCGTCGCGCGAACGTGCCGCGCTCCATCCGCTGACCGGTTTGCCACGCACCAGGATTTCGCCGCTGGTCGGCCTGACCACGCCGGACAGGATCTTGATCAGCGTCGATTTGCCGGCGCCGTTGTCGCCGATCAGGCCGACCACTTCGCCGCGATCGACGCTGAGGTTGACGCCGCCCAAGGCATAGACCTGGCCGTAGGATTTCTTGATGTCGCGCAGTTCGATGATGCGTTCGCTCATGCGATCCTCGCTTGAATTGTGTGTTATCCCTGCCTCGTCCGCAGGCGGTCCCGCCGGCCGGGTTGGGTCCGGCCGGCGGCCTGGGAGGTCAGCGCAGCGCCTGCTTGGCGAGCTCTGAGACGATCTCGTAGTTCTGCGGCGTCACGAAGCCGGCGCCGGTGTCGACGTTCATGGGGGCAAGACCGAGCACCACCTGCTGGCAGAGACTGAGGATCGGCAGATAGCCTTGCATGAACGGCTGCTGGTCGGCCGTCAGCTGCACCCAGCCGCCCTTGAAGGCCTCGACGATCTGCGGGCTGGTGTCGAAGCCGAAATTGAAGATGTCGCCGGGCTTCCTGCCCGCCGCCTGCATGTAGGTGGCGACATTGCCGAGCATCTGCCCGCCGGGATAGCCGACCGCCTTGACGCCGGGATTGTTGAGCAGCGCCGCAGTGATCGGCGGGATCGCGAGATTGGGATCGGCTGCCCATTCGGTTTGCGAATTGATCTGAACGACATCGACCCCGGCCTCCTTCAGCGCGGCGACCGTTCCACGCTCGCGCGCGCCACGGCTCTCGTTCTCGAACGGGCCGATCATGATCGCCTTGTCGCCGGCCTTCAGCCCGGCCAGCTTGAACGCCTCGGCGCCGAGCGCGCGCCCCTGCTGCTCCTGCTGCGCGCCGACATAGCCGCCGCCGAACGCAGCCACCACCGTCGGCACCGGAACGTTCTGGTACATCATCTTGATGCCGTCCTTATGCGCCTGTTCGGCCAGCGGCATGATCGCCGCGTCGCCCGGATGGCCCATCATGGCGATGCCCTGCGGCTTGACGGCGACCGCCTCGCGCAATTGCTGCACCATCTTTTCGACGTCCCAGCCGGAAAAGATGTAGTCGACCTTCGGCCCGAGATCAGCCGCCGCCTGCTTGGCGCCATTATAGACGATGGTGCCGAAGGCGTCGCCCTCGGCGCCGCCGACGAAGAAGCGGATGTGGACGTCCTTGCACCATTGGGCGTCAAGCGCCTTTGCCGGCAGAGTGGAGATCGAGGCACAGAGCGCCGTGGCGGCCGCCACGACGGTCGAGCGCAGAACAGTCCTTCTGGTCGTGATGCTCATGCACGTTCCTCCCTTTTGGTCCCTCGCGATGGAGGGTTTCGACAATGATTTGGATCGGCCGGCTCCTCCCGCCGGCCGGCGCTCAAACCGGATTGGGCAGGTAGCTGT
>NZ_RZRY01000041.1:0-19505 GCF_003998035.1 Mesorhizobium sp. M2A.F.Ca.ET.039.01.1.1
TGTCCATGATTACAGGCACCGAGGCCAGGCTGATCACGTTGTTGATCACCGTCGGCTTGCTGAACAAGCCTTGGGTGGCCGGCAGCGGCGGCTTGGCGCGCACCACCCCGCGTTTGCCCTCCAGGCTGTTCAAGAGCGAGGTTTCCTCGCCGCAGACATAGGCGCCGGCGCCGACGCGGATCTCCATGTCGAAGGCGTTGGGCGAGCCCAGCACGTTGAGGCCCAGCACGCCGGCCTTGCGGGCGATCGCGACGGCCTTGTTCATCGTCGCCACCGCATGCGGATATTCCGAGCGGATATAAACGAAACCCTTGGTCGCGCCGGTGGCGATGCCGGCGATCGCCATGCCTTCGATCAGCACGAAGGGATCGCCTTCCATGATCATGCGGTCGGCGAAGGTGGCGCTGTCGCCTTCGTCGGCGTTGCAGACGATGTATTTCTGCGCGCCAGCCGTATCCAGCACCGTCTTCCACTTGATGCCGGTCGGGAAGCCGGCGCCGCCGCGGCCGCGCAGGCCCGACTCGGTAACCTGCTTGACGACGTCGGCCGGCGCCATGGCGACGGCGTTCTGCAGGCCGCGCAAGCCGCCTAGCGACTTGTAGGCATCGAGCGACAGCGGATCGTTGATGCCGCAGCGCGCGAAGGTCAGCCGCGTCTGCTTGGCGAAGAAGGGGATCTTGTCGGGCGCGCCTAGCCAGCGCTTGTGGTGGCCGCCGGTGAGGAAGCCGCTGTCGAACAGGCTCTTGACGTCGGACGGCTTGACCGGCCCGTATGCGACGCGACCCTTGTCGGTCGCCACTTCGACCATTGGCTCGAGGAAATAGGCGCCGCGCGAGCCGTTGCGCACGATCTTGGCCTCGACGCCGCGCTCCTTGAGCTCCTTCTCGATCGCCCTGGCGACCTTCTCGGCACCGAGCGCCAGCGCGCCGGAATCTGCGGGGATATAGATGCGCGGGATCATGAACGCACCTCCGCGACGATCTCTTCGATCTTCTCGTCATCGAGCCGGCCGATGACTTCGCCGTCGAGCATCGCCGACGGCGAGCAGGCGCAAAGCCCGAGGCAGTAGACCGGCTCCAGTGTAACCGATCCGTCGCGCGTGGTCTCGTGGAAATCGATGCCGAGCAGCTGCTTGACCTTGGCCGCGACCGCATCCGACCCCATCGACTGGCAGGCTTCCGCCTGGCAGAGCTTGAGCACATGCCGTCCGGCGGGCTTGGCGCGGAAATCGTGATAGAAGCTCACCACGCCATGCACTTCGGCGCGGGAAAGGTTCAGCCCGTCGGCGATCACCGGCAGCGCGTCCTTCGGAACGTATCCGAACTCTTCCTGTATGCTGTGCAGGATCGGCAGCAGCGGGCCCTCGAGGCCCTTCATCTCATCAATGATCGCCGCCGTGCGCGACGCGATCTCGGTACTTGCGGCCTGCATGGTCACGCAGCGCCCTCCCTGGTCGTGGCGGCCAATGTATGTCACCCCAGGATATAGAGCGTTTTCGGGGCAACGACATGCATAGGGCGCAATATCGCTAAGTCCTTACGAAATCAGAGGAAACCTCCGAAATCAATAAAGCGCTCCCGTCGATCGATAGAAATTTCCTATCGAACAGCGGTGGCCCGCATTCTCTAACCTAGCGATGACGGCGGAAATCGTCTGCCAGCGCCATCGCCTCGTCCAGCAGCGCCTGCACCAGAGGCGTGTGCGGCTCGCGGGGTGCTGCCACCAGACCGACCGTGTGACTGGCGTCCGGCTCGACGATCGGAATGGCCCGGATCGGCTCCGAAAAGCCGAACGTTTCCGCGAGGTTGAGCGGCATGATCGACGACCATTTGCCTGTACGGATATGCGAGAACAGCACGATCATCGAGTTGGATTCCAGCGTCGGCCGGACCTGCACGCCGGCCTCCGCCAGATGCTGGTCGATGATGCGGCGGTTCTGCATGTCAGGCGTCAGCAGGCAGAGCGGCAGCTGGCTGATCTCGGCCCACGTCACTTTGTCGCGATCGGAATAGGGGTTCCCGACCGCGGTGATCAACTGGTAGCGCTCGTCATAGAGCGGCACGCTGATGACGCGCCCGAGCGGCTCGTTGTCGAGATAGGTGATGCCGGCATCGACGTCGAAATTGCCGAGCAGCGACAGCACCTCGATCGAGGTCCGCGACAGGATGGAGAAGGTTACGCCCGGATGCTTTTCGCGAAACGGCGTCGTCAGCCGTGCCACCATTGCCAGCGCCGTCGGAACGGCGGCGATGCGGATACGGCCGGCAAGGCCGTGGCGCGCCGCCCGCATCTCCTCGCGCATCGTCCTTGTGTCGCCGACGATGCGTCGCGCCCAGCCCAGCACCTGCCTGCCTTCCGGCGTCAGGCCCTGGAAGCGCGAGCCGCGCAGCACCAGCATGACGCCGAGCTGCTCCTCGAGCTGCTTGATGCCGGCCGACAGCGTCGGCTGGGTGACGCCGCACACCTCCGCCGCCCGGCCGAAATGCTCCTCCTTGGCCAGCGCCAGGAAGAACTCCAGTTTGTCGATCATGCCATCCGATCCAACGCGGTTTAGCTCAAGGTCGGGGAAATCGCATCGCTCCGCAAGACGCACGCACAATCGGACGTCGTCCACATTTTTGAGCCGGCTATCTGTTTTCCCGCGCCGCACATGTGCGCTATGTGGGGGGTGGGCGGATTGAGGAGGACGACATGCTGGCCTGGTTTCGCAAGCTGTTGCCGCGCGAGGATCGCTTCTTCGATCTGTTCGAGCGGCATTCGCGCACTGTGGTCGGCGGCGCCGAAGCCCTTCAGCATCTTCTCAACGGCGAGGACATCGACGGCTGGTGCCAGACGATCGTCGATCTCGAAAACGAGGCCGACGGCATCACCGCCGAGGTCCTGCTTGCGGTCAGGCGCTCCTTCATCACCCCTTTCGATCGCGGCGACATCAAGGATCTGATCCAGTCGATGGATGACGCCATCGACATGATGCACAAGACCGTCAAGACGGTGAAGCTGTTCGAGGTGAGGGAGTTCGACCCGCTGATGCGGGAAATGGGCGGCGTCATCGTCCAGGCAGCCCGGCTGGTCGCGGAGGCGATCCCGCTGCTCGGCAAGGTCGGCGCCAACGCAGCGCGCCTCAACGCCATCGCCGAGGAGGTCATGCGCGTCGAAGGCCGCGCCGACGACCTGCACGAGCAGGGCCTCAAGGATCTGTTCAGGCATCACGGCCGCAGCGACCCGATGGCTTACCTGATCGGCTCGGAGATCTACGGCCAACTGGAAAAGGTGGTCGACCGCTTCGAGGACGTCGCCAACGAGATCAGCGGCATCGTGATCGAGAACGTTTAGGCGATGGAGGCCACGATCGCTTTTCCGCTGCTGATCGGCCTCGTCGCCGTGGCCCTGTTCTTCGATTTCCTGAACGGCCTGCACGACGCCGCCAATTCGATCGCCACCATCGTTTCCACCCGGGTGCTCAGGCCGCATTACGCAGTGTTCTGGGCGGCTTTCTTCAATTTCATCGCCTTCCTGTTCTTCGGCCTGCATGTGGCCGAGACGGTCGGGAAAGGCATTGTCGACGCCAGCATCGTCACGCCGGCGGTGATCTTCTCGGCACTTGTCGGCGCCATCGTCTGGAACATCGTCACCTGGGTCGCCGGCATTCCGTCGAGCAGTTCGCACGCGCTGATCGGCGGGCTGGTCGGCGCCGGCGTCGCCAAGGCCGGGACCGGCGCCATCGTCTGGTCCGGGCTCGGCAAGACGGTCGCGGCGATCGTGCTCTCGCCGGCGACCGGATTCGTGCTGGCGCTCGTCCTGGTTCTCGTCGTCTCCTGGCTGTTCGTGCGCCAGACGCCGTTTGCCGTCGACAACACGTTCCGCGTGCTGCAGTTCTTTTCCGCCTCGCTTTATTCGCTGGGGCATGGCGGCAACGACGCGCAAAAGACCATGGGCATCATCGCCGTGCTGCTCTATTCGCAAGGTATGCTCGGCCAGAGCTTCTACGTGCCGCTGTGGGTGGTCCTCACCTGCCAGTCGGCGCTGGCCCTGGGCACGCTGCTCGGCGGCTGGCGCATCGTGCACACGATGGGATCGAAGATCACGCGGCTGAACCCAATGCAGGGTTTTTGCGCTGAGACCGGCGGCGCCATCACGCTTTTCGCCGCCACCTGGCTCGGTGTTCCGGTCTCGACCACCCACACCATCACCGGCGCCATCATCGGCGTGGGCGCCGCCCGCCGCGTCTCTGCCGTGCGCTGGGGCATTGCCGGCAACATCGTCGTCGCCTGGGTGATCACCCTGCCGGCGACAGCGGCTATCTCGGCGTTGACCTACCTCGTCACACGGTTGGCCGGATGATCGGCCTCAACTCGTAGCGGGGCTACTTGTACACCAGGTTCAGGATGTTGCCATCAGGATCCCTGAACCAGGCGACTTTCATCCCGTAGCCGATATGGATGTCGCCCTCCAGCGTCAGCCCGGGCATATCGTAGTGCTCGAAGCTGACGCCTTTCGCCCGCAGCGACTTGACGATCGGCTCGATCCGGTCGCCGACCGTCCACGTCACCGCCGTTGCCTTGTTGGTGCCGGCAAATTGCGAATGGTAGACGTTGATGAGCGTGTCTCCGCTTTTATAGACGACGAGTTCGCCGCCCATGTCGTCGACCTGTTTGAGGCCGAGCATTCCCTCGTAGAACGCCTTGGCCTTTTCCAGGTCTTTCACCGCGAGATTGGCTGTCGCATTGCTGTTTTCGAGCATGACGATCTCCTTCACGCTTGTCGTGATGGCAAGGGAGATAGCGCGGGCGGCTCGTTTGGCCATGACAGGGCTCGAATGCCGATTGGCAGATCCGACATCATCCGTCGCTTTCCGGGGCACGCCGGCTGAGCGATTGCGCCACGGCTTGGTTCTGGCGGGAAACTGCACTATCTGGAACGCCAAAGTCCCGAGGAAAGATCAATGACCGTCACCAAGGAATCCGTCGTCGAGCGCCTGAAGACGGTGAACGGGCCGGACTTCACCGGCAACATCGTCGACCTGGGCATGGTTTCGGAGATCTTCATCGCCGATTCCAAAGTGTTCTTCTCGATCACCGTTCCCGCCGCCCGGGCCCAGGAGCTGGAGCCGCTGCGCGCCGCGGCCGAGCGCGCGGTAAAGGCCATCCCCGGCGTCGCCAGCGCCGTCGTCGCGCTCACGGCGGAGAAGAAGGGCGGCGGCATGGAAGCGCCGGTTCCGGCGCGCCCGGCAGCGCCGAGGCCCGCAGCCCCGCAGCCGTCACAGCGTCCCGCGCCACAGGCGCCGGCTTCGCACAGCCACGGCAGGCGCGGCGTGCCCGGCATCGACGCCATCATCGCCGTCGCTTCCGGCAAGGGCGGCGTCGGCAAGTCGACCACCGCCGTCAACCTGGCGCTTGGCCTCGCCGCCAATGGGCTGAAGGTCGGCGTGCTCGATGCCGATATCTACGGCCCGTCTATGCCCAGGCTGCTCAACATCCATGGCCGGCCGCAGACGGTCGACGGCAAGATCCTGAAGCCGATGCAGAATTATGGGCTGAAGGTCATGTCGATGGGCTTCCTCGTCGATGAGGAGACGCCGATGATCTGGCGCGGCCCGATGGTGATGTCGGCGCTGACGCAGATGCTGCGCGAGGTCGAATGGGGTCCGCTCGACGTGCTGGTGGTCGACATGCCGCCCGGCACCGGCGACGCCCAGCTCACCATGGCGCAGCAGGTGCCGCTTGCCGGCGCCGTCATCGTCTCCACTCCGCAGGACCTGGCGCTGATCGACGCGCGCAAGGGCCTCAACATGTTCAAGAAGGTCGACGTGCCGCTGCTCGGCATCGTCGAGAACATGAGCTACTTCCTCGCACCCGACACCGGCAAGCGCTACGACATTTTCGGCCATGGCGGGGCGCGCCGCGAGGCCGAGCGCCTCGGCGTCACCTTCCTCGGCGAGGTGCCTCTGGAAATGGGCATCCGCGAAAGCTCGGACGCCGGCGCGCCGGTGGTCGCCTCCAAGCCCGAGGGCGCCGAGGCGAAGATTTATCGCGACATCGCCTCGAAGGTCTGGGATCGGGTCCAGGAAGAGCGCGGCGCGGCCGAAGCCGCCGTGCCGAGCATCGTGTTCGAGTAGCCCTCCAGGGCAGGGGTCAGGCGCCGACCTTCTCGCCAAACGTCGAGAAGAACTGCCCCGCGAGCTTCTTCGATGTCGACTGGATCAGCCGGCTGCCGAGCTGCGCGATCTTGCCGCCGACCTCGGCCTTGGCGGCGTATTTGAGCACCGTCGCATCCGGCCCGTCCTCGGTCAGCGTCACGTCGGCGCCGCCCTTGGCGAAACCGGCAATGCCGCCCTTGCCTTCGCCCTGGATGGTGTAGGAATGCGGTGGCTTGAGGTTCTTCAGCGTCACTTCGCCGTTGAAGGTCGCCTTGATCGGCCCGATCTTCAGCACCACGGTCGCCGCCATCTCGGTGTCCGAATTCTTCTCGAGGCTCTGGCAGCCCGGAATGGCTTCTTTCAGGATCTCCGGGTCGTTGAGGGCTTCCCACACTTTTTTGACGGGTGCGGCGATCCGCTCCTCGCCTTCGATCACCAAAGCCATCAAACCCCTCCCGGATTGCTGTTATCGATTGGTCGTAGCGCGCGGCCCGTAACAAGTCTATCGCACCAAAGTCCGGGTCCCGGCTGCGTCTACCTCTTGCTTGCGCTCGCGCGTTGTCCTATCGATTTGTCATACAAATACGGAGACCACCATGGCAGGCGCCCCCACCAGGAAGAAGAAATTTCGCTCGCAGGAGTGGTTCGACAACCCCGACAATCCAGGCATGACGGCGCTCTATCTCGAGCGTTATCTGAACTATGGCCTGACCCGCGCCGAGCTGATGTCGGGCAAGCCGCTGATCGGCATCGCGCAGACCGGTTCTGATCTTTCGCCCTGCAACCGCCACCACCTCGAGCTTGCCAAGCGCGTGCGTGAAGGCATCGTCTCGATGGGCGGCATCCCCTTCGAGTTCCCGTGCCATCCGATCCAGGAGACCGGCAAGCGCCCGACCGCCGCGCTCGACCGCAACCTTGCCTATCTCAGCCTCGTCGAGGTTCTTTACGGCTATCCCCTCGACGGCGTCGTGCTCACCATCGGCTGCGACAAGACCACGCCGGCGTTGCTGATGGCGGCGGCCACCGTCAACATTCCGGCGATAGCGCTGTCGGTCGGTCCGATGCTCAATGGCTGGCACAAGGGCAAGCGCACCGGCTCCGGCACCATCGTCTGGGAGTCACGCCAGCGCCTGTCTGCCGGCGAGATCAACTATGACGAGTTCATGGACATCGTCGCCTCCTCGGCGCCGTCGACCGGCTATTGCAACACCATGGGCACCGCCACCACCATGAACTCGCTGGCCGAGGCGCTCGGCATGCAGCTCCCCGGTTCGGCCGCCATTCCGGCGCCCTATCGCGAGCGCGGCCAGATCGCCTACGAGACCGGCAAGCGCATCGTCGACATGGTGCATGAGGACCTGAAGCCCTCCGACATCATGACGCGCCAGGCCTTCGAAAACGCCATTGTCGTCAACTCGGCCATCGGCGGCTCCACCAATGCGCCGATCCACCTCAACGCGATCGCCCGCCATCTCGGCGTGCCGCTCGACAATGACGACTGGCAGAAGATCGGCCTCAACGTGCCGCTCCTCGTCAACCTGCAGCCGACCGGCGAATATCTTGGCGAAGACTATCACCATGCCGGCGGCGTGCCGGCGGTCGTCGCCGAATTGATGAAGGCGGGGCTCCTGCCGCATCCCGATGCGATCACCGCCAACGGCAAGTCGATGGGCGACAATTGCCGGGATGCCGTCAACGAGAACCACGAGGTCATCCGCAGCGCCGACCAGCCGCTCAAGGCCAATGCCGGCTTCATCAATCTCAAGGGCAATCTGTTCGATTCCGCCATCATGAAGACGAGCGGCATCTCGCCCGAGTTCCGTGAGCGTTATCTCTCCAATCCCAACGATCCGGAGGCTTTCGAGGGCAACGCCATGGTCTTCGACGGGCCGGAGGACTACCACGCCCGCATCGACGATCCGGCGCAGGGCATCGACGAGCACACGATCCTGTTCATGCGCGGCGCCGGTCCGGTCGGCTATCCGGGCGGCGCCGAGGTGGTCAACATGCAGCCGCCAGCCTACCTGATCAAGAAGGGCATCCATTCACTGGCCTGTATCGGTGACGGCCGCCAGTCCGGCACGTCCGGTTCGCCGTCGATCCTCAACGCCTCACCGGAAGCCGCGATCGGCGGCGGCCTCGCCCTGCTCAAGACCGGCGACCGCGTCCGCATCGACCTGAAGAAGGGCACGGCCAACATTCTCGTCAGCGACGAGGAGATCGCCAAGCGGCGCGCCGCGCTGCAGGCCAATGGCGGCTATCACTATCCCAAGCACCAGACGCCCTGGCAGGAGATCCAGCGCGGCATGGTCGACCAGTTCTCGGCCGGCATGGTGCTCAAGCCGGCGGTAAAGTACCAGGACGTCGCCCACACCAGCGGCGTGCCGCGCGACAATCACTGATTGTCGACTAAATCATGAGGACGGCTCGCCTCCGGCGAGTCGTCCTTTTTCGTGCCCTTGTTTCGGCCACGCCCAGCACACAGATAAGGTTGATCTCGGCAGGCCGCGAAGGGGGGAGATTATCGTGGCAAGACGGCGTTCTTCCCTGGGCTTCCTCGGCATGTTCGGCCGCTCGGGCGACCTGCGGCAGCTGGATGAGGCGTTGCGCAAGGCCGACCTGCATCCGGCCCTGGTTCCCGAAGGCGTGAAACTCACCATCGTCAATCTGATGAACGACCGCTGGCCGGACGAGCCGCCGGCCGACGCGTATAGCTCGGTGGCGCAGCTTTGCGGCTATTGCGTCGCCGGGCCGGACGTGTTCGAGCAGGCCAACGGCCGGGAGCCGACCTTGGCGGTCGAGCGCCGCATCGAGGCGGCGCTGGAGGCCGGCGACAGTTTCGACGCTCAGATCGTGCTGATGACGCTGCACGCCAAGCTGATCAATCCAGAAGTGGTTGAGCGCTATGGACTCAGCGCGGAGTGATTTGGGTAGGACGCGTTGAGATTCCGGTCAGGCCGGCCTCACCTAAATATCAACGTGTCCTAGCCGCCCATGCCGCTGCGCGGCAGCTTGATCATCTCGCCGAAGCGGGCGCGCAATTTGTCGTCGAGCAGGCGCGAGACATGGCGCGGGAAACGCTCCGCAAGCACGCGCTTCTTCTCCGCGATCGCCCGCGACAGGATGTCGGGCCGGCCCTTTTCGTTCCATTCCTTGGGCGAGAAACGGTCGCCGACGGCGGGATAGAAATACTCGGTCTGCATCAGCTTCAATGTCTGATCGTTGCCGAGATAGTGCCCGGGGCCTTTGAGGCAGACCTCGGCGATGGTGTCGATCGACAGCGCATCGTCGGTCACCTCGATGCCGCGCACGCAGCGCAGGCAATGTCCCAGCATGTCGTTGTCGATGATCAGGCTTTCGAGGCAGAAGCCGAGCAGTGAGGCATGCATGCCGGCCGACTCATAGACCAGGTTGAGGCCGGACAGCCCCGCCATCACATTGGTGATGCCCTTCTCGTAACCGGCCTGTATGTCGGGCAGCTTGGAGTCCGACATGCCGGCGGCCGAGCCGCCGGGCAGGTCGTAATATTGCGCCATCTGCGCGCAGGCCGCGGTCAGCACCGCCTGCTCGGCCGAGCCGCCGGACATGGCGCCTGTCCTGAGGTCGGAGACGAACGGCCATGTGCCGAAAATCGCCGGATGCCCAGGCTTGATTGCGTTGACATAGACCAGGCCCATCAGCACTTCCGCCACTGCCTGGACCACGGCGCCGGCAATCGCGGCGGGTGCTGTGGCGCCGGCCTGACCGGCCGAAAGAAGAAGGATCGGAATACCGCCCTCGACGCAGGCTTCGAGCACGCCGCAGGCGTCCTCGGCGAACTTCATCGGCGGCACGACGAAGCAGTTCGAGTTCGACACGAAAGGTCGCGCCCGGAAATTTTCTTCGCCGCCGGCGATCGTATAGAGCATCTCCAGCGCCGGCTTGACGTTCTCGCGCACGGTGAACGAGGTGCCGACATGCTTCGATGTCCCCATCACGCAGGCATAGAGCGTGTTGAAATCCATATCGAGCGGGTCGGGAATATCGCGCGGCACCATGGTGCGCTGGAAGAAATGGATGTTGTCCAGCCCCTCGACGAGACGGGCGGCGTCATAGAGGTCCTGCAGCAGCGATTCGCGATATTCGCGCTTCTCGACATCGACCAAATGCACCGCCGCGCCCGCCGTGCCGAAATGCACGCGTTTGCCCTGGATCAGCATGTCGTGCTTGGGATCCTGGCCGTAGAGGATGAAGTTGCGCGCCGCCCTTTTGATCTTGTCCAGCACCAGCGCGCGCGGCAGCCGGATGCGGCCGTCGTCGCCATAAATGCCGCCGACCCGGGTCAGCGCTTCGATGCAGGACGGGATGGCATTGGCGAAGCCGACCGTCTCCAGCAGCGTCAGCACCGCTTCGTGGATGCGTTCCTGGTCGTTCCGGCTCAACGGCCCGTAGCTGCCGCCTTCAAGCCCCGGCCGCACCGGGCGGATGTCGTCGGCCAAGGGCGCCGCCCGCATCGCGCGGCGCGCTTCGCGCCCGCCGGAACGCCGCGAACGCTGGTCCGACGACGCTTCCTGCTTCTCGAGAGCCACTGACATGGAAGCACTCCACCTTTTGTCTTTATTTGCGACGCGGTCCGCGGCGGTTGGTCCACCATCGGCCTGCCTCGTCCCCTTATGTCCCCGACTATGCCGCCGGCATTGGTACAGCCTATGAGCCAAGCAATCCCGTCGAATATGCCAGAGTGATAAAGCGGCTAGCGTGCGCCCAAGCAAAAAGAGCCGGCGGCTGCCGGCTCTTTTTTGGAAAGTCCGTGGGGATCAGGCCGCCGCGGGCCTGCGCCCGGCAGCGGTGGCGAGTTCGCGGATGCCGGGCTCGATATGCTGCAGCGAGATCGAGGAGATGCCCAAGCGCATGAAACGCGAGGGCTTTTCGCTGCGGTCGAAGAACCGGTCGCCGGGCTCGATGATGACGCTGCGCGAAGCGGCGGCTTCGGCCAGGCCGCGCGAATCGGTGCCGCGCGGCCCTTCCAGCCAGAGCGATGTGCCGCCCGCCGAGTCGGTCGAGCGCCATTCTGGCAGGAAAGCGGAAATCGCATGGACCAGCCGCTTGCGCCGCTCGTCGAAGGCGGCGGAGAGCCTGCGCACCAGCGCCTCGTGATGGCCGAGCGACAGGAACAGCGCGACAGCGCGCTGGTTGTTCGCCGGCGGGTGCCTGAGCATGAAGCGGCGCAGCGCGCGAAGCTCGGCGATCAGCCCGGCCGAGGCCACGATGTAGCCAAGCCTGAGGCCCGGAGCCAGCGTCTTCGACATCGAGCCGACATAGATGACGCGGCCCGAGCGGTCGAGGCTCTTCAGCGCCTGCTGCGGCGCCTCGTCGAGCAGCTGGCTGTCATAGCCGTCCTCGATGATGATCTGGTTGTTGCGGTTGGCGCGCGCCAGAAGATCCTGCCGGCGTTCCGCCGACAGCGGCACCATGGTCGGGCAGTGATGGCTCGGCGTGACGAAGACGAAGCCGGAATCGCTGGGGATCGACGAGGTCACGATGCCCGACTGGTCGACCGGAACCGGCTGGATATCGGCACCGGCCAGCCGGAAGATCGAGCGGGCGTCGGGATAGCCTGGATCCTCCATCGCCACCTTCGAACCCTTGGTCATCAAGAGCGAGGCCAGCATATAGAGCGCGTTCTGCGCGCCCAGCGTCACGATGATCTCGTCCGGATTGGCAAAGATGCCGCGGCGCGGCAGCAGCCTGGCCTGGATCTGCTCGATCAGCAGCGGATCGTCGCGATCCACCATGTCGGACGCCCAATTGCGGATCTCGAGCACGGCCAGCGCCATGCGGTTGCACTCGCGCCATTCGGCGGTCGGGAACAGCGCCGGGTCGAACTGGCCGTAGACGAATGGATAGGAGGACTTGATCCAGTTGTCGTGCTTGGCCGGCGGCGGCATATCGCTTGCGGCGATCTGCCGGCGCGCCTTCCAGTCGATCTCGTTCTGCTGGTCGGGCGCCTTCTGATGCGGCTTGGCCGGGGTAGCCAGCACGTCAGGGTTGACGAAATGGCCGCGCCGCTCGCGCGCCACCAGGAAGCCCTGGTCGACCAGCTGCTGGAAGGCGAGCACCACCGTGCCACGGGCAACCCCGAGTTTTTCCGCCAGAATCCGGCAAGACGGCAGCGGCATCGAAGCGGCGATCTGTCGGTCGAGAATCGCCGCGACGATCGCCTGGCGGATCTGTGCCTGGAGGGTTTGGCCGGATTCAGCCGAAATCCGGAACAGGCCGGACCATATGGCCGTGTCATTGCGCTGTGGCATGGGAAATCATCCTCGGATGGCCAGCTGTTTTCACTTGGCTGGACCAGTGGAGTGTATGGGTGGCATAAGGGGTTGCGCCAATCAATTTTTCTGATCGCTGGGATTTATGCCAGTGATCTATCGGCCCGCGTTAGCGGTTCATTTAGCGATCGGTAAAACAATGCCGCAGTGCATCATAAAAGCGTGATGCACTGCGGCAATGCCGCGCTTGAATGAAATGGAAATCGGCTCAATAGAATGATGCGAAAATGACGCGACGACACGCGCCGGAAACATCCGGCCTGTTAAGATAAATCTAAAAACCCGCCAGGAGCCCGCCAGTGGATCAGTCATCTTTCGACAAGCAACTTGCCGAGCTGCGTGATCAGCGCGCGGCGGCCAAGGGCACGATGCGCGAGGCCTTCGCTGCCGATCCCAAACGTTTCGAGACGTTCTCCGCCACCGACGGCGACCTTCTCCTCGACTGGTCGAAATGCGCGGTCGACGCAAACACCATGACGATGCTGGAGAAGCTCGCCGGCGCCGCCGACCTCGCGGGACGCCGCGCGGCCATGTTCGAAGGCAAGAAGATCAACATCACCGAGAACCGCGCCGTTCTGCACACCGCGCTGCGCAACCTGACCGGCAAGAGCGTGATCGTCGATGGGCAGGATACCAAGGCTGATGTGATTGCCGTGCTCGATGCCATGGGCGCTTTCGCCGACGCCATCCGCTCCGGCAAGGCTGCGGGCGCCACCGGCAAGAAGATCACCGACATCGTCAACATCGGCATCGGCGGCTCGGACCTCGGCCCGGCGATGGTGACGCTGGCGCTGGCGCCCTACCATGACGGACCGCGTGCGCATTACGTCTCCAATGTCGACGGCGCCCATATCCACGACACGCTGAAGGGCCTGTCCGCCGAGACGACTTTGTTCATCGTCGCCTCCAAGACCTTCACCACGGTCGAGACGATGACGAATGCTGAGACGGCGCGCGACTGGGTGCAGAAGGCGCTTGGCAAGGAGGCGGTTGGCAAGCATTTCGCCGCCGTGTCGACCGCGCTCGACCTGGTGGCGAAGTTCGGCATAGAGCAGGACCGCGTCTTCGGCTTCTGGGACTGGGTCGGCGGCCGCTACTCGGTCTGGAGCGCCATCGGCCTGCCGGTGATGATTTCCGTCGGTCCGCGCAACTTCCGCGCCTTCCTCGACGGCGCGCATGAGATGGACGAGCATTTCCGCTCAGCACCCGTGCAGAAGAACCTGCCGGTGCTGCTGGGGCTGATCGGCTGGTGGCACCGGGTCGTCTGCAAATATCCGGCCCGCGCCGTCATCCCTTACGACCAGCGCCTGTCGCGATTGCCGGCTTATCTGCAGCAGCTCGACATGGAATCGAACGGCAAGAGCGTCACGCTGGACGGCACCGCGGTCGCCACGCCGACCGGCCCGCTGGTCTGGGGCGAACCCGGCACCAACGGCCAGCACGCCTTCTTCCAGCTTCTGCACCAGGGCACCGACTTCATCCCGGTCGAATTCCTTGCCGCTGCCGTCGGCCACGAGCCCGAACTGAAGCACCAGCACGACCTCCTGCTCGCCAACTGCCTGGCGCAATCGGAGGCCTTCATGAAGGGCCGCACGCTGGAAGAAGCGCGCGCGCAGATGCTGGCCAAGGGCATGAAACCGGCCGATGTCGACCGCATCGCGCCGCACCGCGTCTTCTCAGGCAACCGCCCCTCGCTCACCATCCTCTACCGCAAGCTCGATCCGCGCACGTTGGGCCGTATAATCGCGCTCTACGAGCATCGCGTCTTCGCCGAGGGCACGCTTTTCAACATCAATTCCTTCGATCAATGGGGCGTCGAGCTCGGCAAGGAACTGGCGACAGGCCTGCTGCCTGTCGTTGAGGGCAAGGAGACTGCCGCAAACCGCGACGCCTCGACTGCCGGTCTGGTGGGACACATCCACCACTTGCGCGGTTCGGAGTAAAAGGATTGGCAGACATCAAGGGAATTCTCTTCGACAAGGACGGCACGCTTGTCGACTTCAATGCAACCTGGCTCGGTGTCGCGGACTTCATGGCGATGGATGCCGCCGAAGGCGATCGCTGGAAGGCCGATCGCCTGCTCGCCGCCGCCGGCTTCGACTTCGTCACGAAACGCTTCAAGCCCGATTCGATCTTTGCCTCGGGTTCGAACATGGACGTCGTCGAACTGTGGTTTCCGCGCCTGTCCGACGAAGACCAGATGCATGCCGTTTCGCGCTTCAACGAGATCACCTCCGTGCAGGGCTCCTCGATGGCGGTGGCGCTTCCCGGCGTTCTCGATTCGCTGCGGGCGCTGCACACGCGATCCTACCGCATGGGCGTCGCCACCAATGATTCCACCAGCGGCGCCGAGAAGACACTCGCCACGCTCGGTGTCGCGCAGCTTTTCGACGCCGCCTTCGGCTATGATGCCGTGGCCAACCCGAAGCCGGCGCCGGACACCGTCATTGCCTTTTGCGATCTGACCGGGCTGAAGCCGGGCGAGATCGCCATGGTCGGCGACAATCGCCATGACCTGGAGATGGCGCGCGCCGGCGGCTGCGGCCTGGCGGTGGGCGTGCTTTCCGGCACCGGCACGCGCGACTCGTTGGCGCCGATGGCGGATGTCATCCTGGACTCGGTCGCCGACCTGCCGGATTTCCTTGCCGCGCGGATGAGCGTGCCTGCGGGCTAACCGGGTTCGGCCACAAGCGCGAACACCGCGCTTGGCTTCGGCTCGCCGCCGCCGTTTCCGCCGACATCCGGCACATGGTATTCGCCGAGCAGGCAGAGCCGCGACCTCGGCAGCCAGGCACGGCCGGGGTCACCGACCAGCACGTCGATGCCGGCGGCCAGGCAGCGTTCGAGGAACGGCATCATCCGCTGCCCCACATCCTGCGCGTAAAAGACATCGCCCGCGAGCACCAAGTCGACCGCCGGCGGCGGACCGTCGGTGACATCCCCCTCGCATATCTGGATGGCGACGCCATTGGCTTCCGCGTTGAGGCTCAGCGCCACGATCCCGTTGCGGTCGATCTCCGCTGCGATCACCGCGCGCGTCCCGGCTTTTGCCGCCGCGATGCCGACCAGCCCCGAGCCGGCGCCGAGATCGAGCACGCGTTTGCCGGCCACGATCGACGGGCGGTCCAGCACATAGCGGGCCAGAACCGCGCCGCCGGCCCAGGCGTAGGCCCAGTAGGGCGGCTGTGGCTCTGCCTCGCCTTCGTCACCGTCCTCCGGTTCGAGCAGCCGCCGCAGGCCGCTGCCCGGATGCGCCTGATAAAGCCGGACCTCCGGCACTGACGGCACCGGCGCCAGCCGCATGTTCGCCTTGATGAACTCCGCCCGATCGAGCGCTTTCGCCGGCTCTCGCCTCAGGCTGGCCGCACTATCGCTCAAGCCTGGTCCCGCAGCGCGCGACGCAGGATCTTGCCGACCGGCGTCTTCGGCAGTTCGGTGCGGAATTCGATGTATCTCGGCCGCTTGTAGCCGGTCAGGTTCTCGCGGCAATAAGCCATCAGCGCCTCGACGGTCAGCGCCGGATCCTTCTTGACCACGAACAATTTAGGCACTTCGCCGGAATGCTCGTCCGGCACGCCGATCGCGGCCGCTTCCAGCACGCCAGGGTGATGCGCCACCACCTCTTCCAGTTCGTTCGGATAGACGTTGAAGCCGGAGACCAGGATCATGTCCTTCTTGCGGTCGACGACCTTGGTGTAGCCGCGCTCGTCCATGAAGCCCATGTCGCCGGATTTGAAGAAGCCGTCCTTGGTCATCACCTTGGCGGTCTCGTCGGGCCGGTTCCAGTAGCCGGCCATCACCTGCGGGCCGCGGATGCATATCTCGCCCACCTCGCCAAGCGGCACATTGTTGCCGTCGTCATCGCGGATGGCGATCTCGGTCGAAGGCAGCGGCAGGCCGATCGTGCCGGTGAAGTCGCTGGAGCTGAATTTGTTGGCGGTGGCCACCGGCGATGTTTCGGACAGTCCGTAGCCTTCGCTCACCGGGCAGCCGGTCAGCGCCTTCCAGCGTTCGGCGACGCCCTTCTGCACCGCCATGCCGCCGCCCAGCGTCAGGATCAGCGGCTTGAAGTCCAGCTTGCGGAACTCCTCATTGTTGAGCAGCGCGTTGAACAGGGTGTTGAGGCCCGGGAAGATGTGCATCGGGTATTTCGCCAGTTCCTTGACGAAGCCCGGAATGTCGCGCGGGTTGGGGATCAGCACGTTCTGCGCGCCCTGCTGCATGCCCATCAGTGCATTCACCGTCAGCGCGAAGATATGATAGAGCGGCAGCGCGCAGATGAAGTTTTGATGCGCCGGCTTGGGCTTCACCGTATAGGCGTCCTCCACCCATAGCGAGTTCTGCGCGACGTTCGAAAGCACGTTGCGATGCAGCAGCACGGCGCCCTTCGAGACGCCGGTGGTGCCGCCCGTATATTGCAGGAAGGCGATGTCGTCGCCGGAGACCGTGGGCGGCTTGAAGGCGATGGTCGCGCCGGTCTTGAGCACGGCGTTGAACTTGACGTGGCCGGGCAGCGACCATGCCGGAACCATCTTCTTCACCCGCCGCACGACGAGGTTGACGATGGCGCCCTTGAGGCCGCCCAGCATGTCGCCCATCGATGCGACGATGACATGCTTCACAGGCGTCCTGGCGATGACCGCCTGCAGCGTGCCGGCGAAGTTTTCCAGGATGACGATCGCCTGCGCGCCGGAATCCTTCAACTGATGTTCCAGTTCGCGCGGCGTGTAGAGCGGGTTGATATTCACCACCGTGTAGCCGGCGCGGAGCACCGCCATCATCGCCACCGGATATTGCAGCACGTTCGGCATCATCAGCGCCACGCGCGCGCCCTTTTCCAGGCCTCTTGCCTGCAGGTAGGCGCCGAACGCGGCCGACAGCCGCTCGAGCTCCGCATAAGTGATTGACTTGCCCATGCACACGAAGGCCGGCTGCCTGGCGAATTGCTTGCAGGCGCCGACCAGGAACTCGCCGATGGACTTGTAGGGCAGGGCGCCGATCTCTGCCGGCATGTTCTTCGGATAGCTTTTCAACCACGGCTTCTCCGGCAGGCCAACCGTGAGTTCGGTGATCGCCTTCGGCAAGCCCTTCGAGGCAGATTTGGCGGTGGCCGGCTCTGTGGATTTCGCGGCTGCCGCCTTGGCCTTTGGCGCTGCGGGTTTGGCGGCGGCCGGCCTTGCCGCCTTGGCGGGCGCTGCCTTCGCGGCCGTCTTCACCTTCGGCGCGGCGGCAGCCTTGGCAGCCTTGGGCGCATCGCTTTCAGCGGCCTTGGCTTTTGCTTTCGCCGGCCCTGTCGTCTTGGCTGCTTTTGCCACCTGTCTCTCCCTGTCGCCTTCGATATGGGCGCCCGCTTCCGCAAGAAGCGTCCTCCACGCCGGTTCGGATTTTCCGGGAAATCCCGCCCATCATCTATGTATTGCCTCTATCTGCGACCGTGCAAGCCTTGCCCCAGCGGCAGGGCGGGGAAAGATTTGCCGTCGAAATCCGCTCCTCGATGGCCTCCCGCGTCAGCCTGGAGGGCAGGCGGACGTCCGGCGGCGCGGCCTCACGGGCTCGTTCCCCAAGACAGCCGATCAATAAAAAAATGCCGTCGTTAATAATGTTGTGAGCGGAAAAGAATGCTTATTTTTTCTATTATTGGAGCATAATCTAGATTCTTTTCCTGCTTCCCATGGGGTACGCACACGAGGTGTTCCAAAGGCGAAGAAACGGTGCTTATATGCGCCCTTCGCGAGCCTGATAGAGGGGCTTGAGAGAACATCAGGGAGTGCTCAATGAAAAAGACAATGACTTTTGCAGCCGCGTTGCTGGCTGCAAGCGTCCTCAGCGGCATGGCCAGTGCCAAGACGCTCGTTTATTGCTCGGAAGCGTCGCCGGCCAATTTCGACCCCGGCACGACGACCGGCGGCAACGACTTCGACGCTTCGTCGCGCACGGTCTATTCGCGACTGGTCGAGTTCAAGCATGGCGGCACGGAGATCGAGCCCGGTCTTGCCGACAAATGGGAAATTTCCGACGACGGCCTTGTCTACACTTTCCATCTGCATCCGGGTGTGAAGTTCCAGACCACCGATTATTTCAAGCCGACGCGCGACCTCAACGCCGATGACGTCGTCTTCTCCTTCGATCGCCAGTTCAACAAGCAGAACCCGTGGAACGGCGACAAGTATCTGCCGAACCTCACCTGGGACTATTACACCGGCATGGACATGCCGAAATATGTCGCCAAGTGGGAGAAGGTCGACGACCTCACCGTCAAGCTGACGCTGACCGAGCCGAACGCGCCGATGCTGGCCAATCTCGGCATGGACTTCGCCTCGATCGTGTCGAAGGAATATGCCGATCAGCTCGAGAAGGACGGCAAGATGGCCGACTTCTCGACCAAGCCGATCGGCACCGGTCCGTTTCAGTTCGTCGACTACCAGCTCGACGCCGTCATCCGCTATGCGGCCAATCCGGATTATTTCAAGGGCAAGGAAAAGATCGACGATCTGGTCTTCGCCATCACGCCTGACGCGACCGCCCGCATCCAGAAGGTGCTGGCCGGCGAGTGCGACGTGGCTCCGTATCCGAATCCGGCCGACATCGCCACCATCAAGGCCAACAAGGACGTGACCTTGATGGATCAGGCCGGCCTCAACATCGGCTATATGAGCTACAACACCACGATCCCGCCGCTCGACAAGCCGGAAGTGCGCCACGCGCTCAACCAGGCGATCGACCGGGAGGCGCTGATCAAGTCGCTGTTCCAGGATGCCGGCGCCACACCGGCCGAAAACCTCATCCCGCCGACCATGTGGTCGTGGGACAAGGACGTGAAGACCGACGCCTACAATCCGGATGAGGCCAAGAAGGTGCTCGAGGCTGCCGGCTTGAAGGAAATCCAGCTCTGGGCTTCCGACCGCGTTCGCCCGTATAACCCGAACTTCCAACGCGCCGCCGAGCTGATCCAGGCCGACTGGGCCAAGGTCGGCGTCAAGGCGACCATCGTCAACTACGAATGGACGAAGTATCGCGAGGAAGGCAAGAAGAAGGACCGTCCGGGCGCCTTCCAGATC
>NZ_RZRY01000420.1:0-5600 GCF_003998035.1 Mesorhizobium sp. M2A.F.Ca.ET.039.01.1.1
CTATTGGAGGACCAGGTCGGCCTGCAGGGCGCCGGCAGATTTGATGCCTTGCAGGATGGCGATGATGCCGTCCGGCTTCACGCCGAGGCGATTGAGGCCGGAGACAAGCGTTTCGAGATCGGGGCCATCGAGCACGGCGACGCGGGCGTTGGGCCGGCTCGCATCGATGGCCGTGGACGGTTCCACCGCGGTCTCACCTCTGGAGAAGGGTTCAGGCTGAACGATCCGAGGCGCTTCGGTGATGCGTACGGTAAGCGTGCCGTGGCTGATCGCCACGCGCGAGATCCTGACATTGTTGCCGATGACGATGGTTCCGGTGCGCTCGTCGATGACGACGCGGGCAGGGGAATCCGACTCGACGACGAGGTTTTCGATCTCGGCATAGAAGCGCGCGGCGGAGACATTCTTCGGCCGCCTGATCTGCACGGTGCGGGCATCGCGCTCGGCGGCGACCCGCATGCCGAAGCGCTGCGAGGTGTAGTCGTTGACGGCGTCGGCGATGCGGATGGCGGTCGAGAAATCGGGATTGCGCAATTGCAATGTCAACACGCCCTGGTCGTCGAACTCGGCCGGAACGGCGCGCTCTACGATCGCGCCGTTGGGCACGCGGCCGGCGGTCGGCACGCCTTGCGTGAGTTCCTCGGCCTGACCCTTGGCGGTGAAGCCGCCGACAATCACCGAGCCTTGCCCGACGGCATAGATCTCGCCATCGGCCGCCTTCAGCGGCGTCATCACCAGCGTGCCACCGGCGAGCGAGGTGGCGTCGCCCATCGACGAGACGTCGATGTCGATGCGGGCGCCGGACTGGACGAAGGGCGGCATGTTGGCGGTGACGATGACGGCGGCCACGTTCTTGGCGCGCGCGCTGCCGCCTTCGGTGGCGATGCCGAGATTCTCCAGCATGGCGCGGATCGACTGCTCGGTGAAGGGCGAGTTGCGCAGGCTGTCGCCGGTGCCGGCAAGGCCGATGACCAGGCCGTAGCCGACGAGCTGGTTGTCGCGCGCGCTCTGCAACTGAGCAATGTCCTTGATGCGCGCGGCCACCTGGCCGGGCGGCAGCGTGCTTGGTCCGGTGGAAACGCGGAACATGCGCTGGGTCGTCGCCGGATCATATTCCGGATCGTCGTAGACGCCGCCGTTCTTCTGCGCGAGCTCGCGTTTGGCCTTGGGCGTCAGCCCATCCGCCAAAGCCGGCTGAATGCCGATGGCCGCCGCGAGCAGAAGGACAAGGGCGCGCATCACGAAGCGCCGACCTTGATGGTGCCGTCGGCCATCACCGTGCCGGAGATGATCTTGCCGCTGTCGATGTTGCGGATCTTGATCTGGTCGCCGGCAGCGCCTGGCTGCAGCGTGACGCAGGCCGCCGAAATGGTGAGCGCGCCGGCGGTGAAATAGACCTGCACGGAAGCGCCCTGTTCGACCAGCCAGGCGTCGCGGATAGCGGTGACCGGGATGTAGCGGCCGGGCAGTAGCGTGCGCTTGGCGACCTTGCCCTGAAGCTCCTCGGAGCGCGTCGCCATGCCGTCCGGCTTATGCTTGCCGGGTATGAGCGTCACCTGCTTGAGCGAGGCGGATTCGATTGTCTCACCGGGATAGATGACCCGGTTGGGGATCAGCACGGCCTCGCCGACCGCCTGGCCAGCGACGATCTGGTTCGCCGACTGGCCGGTGGTGTCCTGCGCGATAGCCGGCGTGCCGGCGGCCACCAGGACGGTGGCCAGCACGGCGCGGCGGAGTGCGGAGGAGATCGGCCCGGCCATCATCCGTTACCTGATGTTCTTGGAGACAACCGAGGCCATGTCGTCGGCGGCCTGGATGACCTTGGAGTTCATTTCATAGGCGCGCTGCGCCGAGATCAGCTCGGTGATTTCCTTGACCGGGTCGACGTTGGATGATTCCAGATAACCCTGCTGGATCGTGGCGAAGCCGGGGTCTCCAGGGACGCCGACATTGGCCGGGCCCGAGGCAGCCGTTTCCTGGAAGAGGTTGTCGCCGAGCGGGGCCAGGCCCGCCTCGTTGGCGAAATTGGCGATCTGGAGCTGTCCGAGAAGCTGGAGGTCAGTCTGACCGTCCAGGCGGGCAAAGACCTGGCCGGTCTTGTTGACGATAACCTCGATGGCGTCGGTCGGCACGGTGATGGCCGGGATGACGTTGGCGCCGTCCACCGTCACGAGCTGGCCGGTGGCGTTGGTGTTGAAGGCGCCGGCGCGGCTGTAGAGCGTGCCGCCGTCGGCGCCCTCGATCTGGAACCAGCCCCTGCCGGTCAACGCCAGGTCGAAGCTGTTGCCGGTGCTGGCCAGTTCGCCCTGCGTGTGGACGTTGCGCACGGCGGTCGTCTTGACGCCAAGACCGATCGAAACGCCTTCCGGCACCAGCGAGGTGTTGGAACGGTTGGGCACGCCTTGCGTGCGGTCGACCTGGTAGAGCAGGTCGGAGAATTCGGCCCGCGCCCGCTTGTAGCCGGTGGTGTTGATGTTGGCGATGTTGTTGGCGATGACTTCCAGGTTGGTCTGCTGGGCGTTCATGCCGGTGGCGGCGATGGCGAGTGCTTTCATGACGCGGTTCCTAGATACTCATGCGACTGATCTCGAGGTAAGCCGAGACGACCTTGTCGCGGATGGCGATGGTCGTCTGCAGCGCCTGCTGGGCGCTCAACACCGCATCGACAACCTGACGGGTGTCGGCGTCGCCCTTGAGCGCCTGTATCGACATCTGCTCGGCACCCTGCAGCGTGTTGACGGTCTTCGTCGCGGCCTGGCTGAGGACGTCGGCGAAGCTGCTGCCGATGCTTTCGCTGGCCTGCGTCCCGACACCGCCTTGAAGCAGGCCCGGCGCGGCCGAGTCGGTGCCGTCGATTGCCGGTTTGAACTGTAGTGCCCCAATACCGCCAATCATTACTGGTTCCTCATCAGGTCGATGGTCATGGAAATCAGATCGCGAGCCTGCTTGATGACTTGCAGGTTGGCTTCATAAGAGCGGTTCGCCTCGCTCATGTCGGCCATTTCGACCAATGTGTTGACGTTGGGCATCTTGACGTACCCTTTGGCGTCGGCGGCTTCGTTGCCGGGCTGGAATTCGATCGGGAAATCCGAAGGATCGCGATTGATGCCGCTCACTTCCACCAGCGAGCCGCCGGTTGCGCGGTCGACCTCGGATTGAAAGGTGATCGTCTTGCGGCGATAGGGATCGGCGCCGGGCGTGCTGCCGGTCGACTGGGCGTTGGCGAGGTTTTCCGAGACCACGCGCAGGCGCTCAGACTGGGCACCAAGGCCGGAGGCCGCGACTTTGAGGGCTGCGGTGAGGGCGTCCATGGTCAGCTCTTCACCACCATCGTCATCATCGAATGGAAGGCCTTGACGATCGCCGTGTTGAGCTCGAAGGAGCGGCGAACCTCGCCGGCTTTCATCAGCTCCTGCTCGAGAACGACGGTGTTCTTCGACGGCATGATCGCGCCGTCTGGATCCTCCGGCTTGACGTTGAAGCCGGCATTGGTGGTTTCGGCGCCGAGATGGCCCGTCTGCGTGGCAGCCAGCGTCACCGCGGTGCGGTCGAGGACCTTTTCGAACGGCTCGACATCATTGGCCGTATAGCCCGGCGTGTTGGCATTGGCGATGTTGGAGGCAATCGCCGACTGGCGCACGGTCAGCCATTGCGACTGCCGCGTGGCAAGGTCGAAAAGATTTACGGGTTCCATGGGAATCTCCCGGACAAGTACGCACAAGACTAGGCGGCCAGTCTTGCGCGGACCTTGCGCGGGCGGGGCTGTACGGCCCGGCTCCGTTACTTCGAGAGCTGGATCACCTTGTCTGTGCTGGTGACGATCACCCACTTGCCGCCGCGCTGCTCGATCGAGGCGACGCGGCTCGAATCCGGCAGGACGGAGCCGCGCTGAACGACCCACAGACCCGTATCGTCCTCGATCATGGCGCGGCCGTTGGCGACATGCACCATCTTGAATTCGGAAGCGGCGGCCGGGAAGGGCTGGTCGGCGGGCGGCGGGGCGGGATCATCCTGCACCGTGCCGGTCGCAAACAGGTCGATATCGGGATTGGGAACGTCCTTGGCCGTCAGCGGTCCGCTGCGTTGAGCCACAACGCCACCGCCCTCACGTCCGGAATTGCTGCCGCTGCCGCCGAACTTGATGGTCTGGACGCCGAACTGCTCCTGGTTGAAGAAGATGTACCAGGGGAACAACGCACAGATGAGGCCGAGCGTGATGCCGAGCGCGGCGATGACGAAATCGCTGCGGCGGTCGGCGCTCCTGTCGGCCAGGCGCGGGAACTGGGCTTTCGGTGGCTCCGGCCACTCGGTGCGGGGAAAAAGCCCGTCGAGCACGGAATCGCGGCTGGCCTGCGCGACATCGGCGCTCCCGGCGGCGGATTTCCGCGGCGGATGCTGCCTGTCGGCTCTGTTCAGCAGAGCCGCTGTCTTCTGTGTCTTGGCATTCGCGACCTTGTCATTGGCGGATCTTGCCGCGTCGGCCTCGGCCCTTTCCGCCGCCTCGGCCTCGGCAAGCATGTCGCGCAACATGCGCTCGGTATATTGGAGCTCAGTCTCCTTGATCGCCATTCAGCTTCCCCTTGAGATGGCGGGCGAGGTCGGCGAACGGATCCGCCGACGCGCGGTCCCTCGGCGATTGCGTAAGCGCCTCATAGATCAGCGGCACCTGGCGCACGGCGTTGTCGAGCTCGGCATCGGCGCCGCTTTGGTAGGCACCCAAAAGACGGATGTCGCGCGTATCCTCGAAGCGCGCGATCATCGATTTCAGCCTGGTCACCAGCACGCGCTGTTCCGGGCTCCAGGCCTTGTCGGCAAGGCGCGAGATGGACGACAGCGGATTGACCGGCGGATAGCGGCCCTGCTCGGCAAGGGCGCGGTCGAGCACGACATGGCCGTCGAGGATGCCGCGCACCGAATCGGCGACCGGGTCGTTGTGGTCGTCGCCGTCGACCAGCACGGAAATAATGGCGGTGATCGAGCCTTTTCCCTCGGCGCCCGGGCCGGCGCGTTCGAGCAGCTTCGGCAGGTCGGTGAAGACCGAGGCCGGATAGCCGCGTGCGACCGGCGGCTCGCCCGTTCCGGTCGCCACCTCGCGTAGCGCATGCGCGAAGCGGGTGATGGAATCCAGCACCAGGAGCACGCGATGGCCCTGGTCGCGGAAATGCTCGGCCACGCACATGGCGGTGTCGGGCGCACGCCGGCGCATCATGGCGCTTTCGTCGCTGGTGGCGACCACGGCGACGGTCTTGGCCATGCTCTCGGCGCCGATCGTATCCTCGAGGAACTCGCGCACCTCGCGGCCGCGCTCGCCGATCAGGGCCACGACCACGGTATCGAAGGCCTCGGCGCCGGCGAGCATGGCAAGCAGCGTCGACTTGCCGACGCCGGAACCGGCGAAGATGCCAAGCCGCTGGCCGAAGCAGAGCGGGGTGAAGATGTCGATCACCCGCACCCCGGTGAGGAAGCCGGTGCCGACGCGCTGGCGCGACAAGGCGCCCGGCGTCGCGCCATGCGTGACATCGGCGGCATTCGGCCGGATCAGCGCGGGACCGCCGTCAATGGGGCGGGTCAAGGCGTCGATGGCACGCCCGCGCCAGGAG
>NZ_RZRY01000421.1:0-5598 GCF_003998035.1 Mesorhizobium sp. M2A.F.Ca.ET.039.01.1.1
CGTTCTGCTGCGGCTTGCCTGGCTGGATGCGCTCCAGGGCGATGCCGAGCTTAATGAAGCGCACTGCCAGCGGCGTCAGCCCTGTGACGCCGGCCGACGCAAAGGGTGGGCCATTGTCGCTTCGAATGCGATCCGGCAGACCGTTTTCCTCAAACAATCGCTCAAACACCGGCCACGCCTCCTCGTCGGCCGTCGAGCCCGTCGCCTCGAGCCCCAGCAGGTAGCGGCTCAATGCATCCATCACCGTCAATGGCTCGCAGCGCCAGCCGTCACGGGTCCGGAACCAGCCCTTGTGGTCTACCGTCCACACCGCATTCGGCGCCGCAGGCTCCGGCCATGGCCCATTGCCCACAGCCCGCCAGCGCCGGCGCCGGCGTCCCACAAGACCATGCCGCTTCAGGATCTCGCCAGCTGTCGAGACTGCCGGCCAGCCACAACTGGGCTCCGCCCGCTTCAGCCGCGCCATGATCTTCTTCGGCCCCCACAGCGGATGCGCTTCCTTCTCCGCCACGATCCGCTCCACCAGCTCGGCTGCCGTTGCTCGGCCGTGATCGAGCGGCGCCCGCGGCCGGTCGTGCAGGCCTTCCGGCCCGGTCTCCCGGTAACGCCCAAGCCATTTGTAGCCGGTCTTGCGTGAGATCTCGAAGGCCGCGCAAAGCTGCGTCATCGTCTCCTCGCCAGCTAGGCATTCAACAACAAAACGAAGCCGCTCATCCATGATGCCAGTCTCTCGCCAAACCATCGCCGGTCCTCCCGGCTGGCAAGAAAACTGTCACCCATCTAATCGGTCCATTCTGTTACCTATCTATCCGGTTCGGACATCAGCCCCTTTCTCCCCGTCACTATACGGGGAGAAATGCCCGGCTGGGCAATGAGGGGCGGCGCCGAGCTGGCAAACAGTGGCGCTATAATGATGTCTTCAAAGACAGCCCCTGCGTGTAATGCTGATGGCCAACGCTGGCGCCGCCCCTCATCCGCCTGCCGGCACCTTCTCCCCGTATAGTGACGGGGAGAAGGGGGCTTGCCGCGACCTTCGCCCCCACACCGCCAGCTTGACGGCTTCGCCCGGTTCGGAAACAAGGGCTGCGGCCGGCGTGGCGACGGCGCTTCAAAAGGGGACGGCAGGTGAGTTTCTGGGGACTGGCGCAGCTCGGTATTTCGACCGTGATGTTCCTGCTGGCGGCGATGGCGGCCAAGCAATGGGGGTTGGCGCCGAGCTTGGCCAAGCTCCTTGTGACGCTGGCGCTCTATACCGCCGGCAACCTGATCATGCTGAGGCTGGTGCGCGAGTTCGGCATGTCGGTGGCGTTCAGCCTGTCGGCGGTGATCCAGCTTGTCGCGGTCAATGTCGTGGCGATCGCCTTTTTCGGCGAACGGCTCAATGCTTTCCAGGCGACCGGCATGGTGCTGGCGATCGCCGCCGTCGCCCTGATCACGCTTGGGCCCTATATGCAGAAGCTCTAACCCTCGAGCCTCTCATGAAGCCATCCGTCGGCGCGCTGCTTGCCAAGATCGAATTCCCCCTGCTTCTGGCCGGACTGATCATCGCCGGCGGGCTATGGGGTTTCGAAGAACTGATGGAGGTGGCGCGGGCGACGACGCCGCACGCCTTCGACACCGAAATCCTGCTTGCCTTCCGCCATGCCGGGCAGCCGGACAGCCCGATCGGTCCGCTTTGGCTGCAGGGCGCGATGCGCGACATCACCGCGCTCGGCAGCACCGTCGTGCTGGTGCTGATCACGACCGCGACGATCGTCTATCTCATCTTGATCCGCAGGCCTTCGACCGCGCTGTTCGTGTTCGCGGCGGTGGCGGGCGGGCAAGTGCTTTCCACCTTGCTCAAGCACGAAGTCGACCGGCCCCGGCCCGATCTCGTCTCGCACCTGGCCACCGAAACGTCACTGTCCTTTCCAAGCGGACACGCCATGCTGTCGGCGGTGACCTATCTGACGCTCGGCTCTTTGGCGGCGCGCTTCCTTCCGGATCGCCGGACGAAGATCTTCGTGCTTTGCCTTGCCGTGCTGATCACCGTGCTGGTCGGCACCAGCCGCGTCTATCTCGGCGTGCACTGGCCGTCAGACGTGCTTGCCGGCTGGTGCGCTGGCTTCGCCTGGGCCATGCTGTGCTGGCTCGCGGCACGGCTGCTGCAGCGGCGCAAAGTTGTGGCCGACAGCGATATCGATGGCTGAAGCATTCAAAATGATGCTTGAGACATTGTAATATCTAAAATATACATCTTTCATATTTTCAGAAACAGGTTCCGGCCGATGATCACTGCCGCACAGATGCGCGCCGCGCGGGCGTTGACCGGCATCGACCAGAAGACGCTTGCCGAGCGCGCCGGGGTCTCCCTGCCCACGATCCAGCGCATGGAAGCGAGCGACGGTGTCGTCAGGGGCGTGGTCGACACGCTGATGAAGGTCATCCAGGCGCTCGATGATGTCGGCGTGGAGCTGATCGGCGAGAACCAGGCCAGCGAGCGCGGCGGCAGGGGCGTGCGCCTCAAGGCCGCCGCGGCGCAGAACCCGCAAGGTTAAGCCGCCGGCCTGGAAGATCGCCTCACATCGCCGCTTCGATCGGCTCGGCAAGCTTCGGATTGGCGCGCGCGGCGATCAGGCAGCCGGCGACGATGAGGCATGCGCCGGCCAACGTGGTCCAGGCCAGCTTCTCGCCGAAGAAGAACCAGCCAAGCGCGATCGCCCAGATGAAGGCCGAGTATTCGGTCGGGATCAGATATTGCGCTTCGGCACGGGCGTAGGACCAGCTCATCAGGAATTGCCCGGCGAGCGACAGCAGCGCCACCCCGACCAAGGGCAGCCAGAGATCTCCCGGCAGCGCAACCGCGAGCCAAGGTGCTGCGCAACCAAGGATGATCCCAACGAAGAGGTTTTGGAACAGCATGATCTCGACCGGCTTGGCCAGTAGAGCCTGCTGCCGGGCGAGGACCAGATTGTAGCCGTAGAACACCGTCGATACGAGCACCGCCGCCGTGCCGAGCACGGCATCCTGCGAGTAGCTTTCCCGCCCGAACTGTCCGGACAGGATGATGGCGACGCCGGCGATGCCGGCAAGCGACGCCCAGATCGCCTGCCGCCTTATGCGCTCGCCCAGCAGCAGCGCCGCGAGGAAGAGCGCAAACAGCGGCGCGACGAAGCTGAGCCCGATCGCCTCGGCGAGCGGCAGCCTGGCGAGTCCCCAGAAGAACGAGACCAGGACGACGCCGACAATCGCGGCGCGCAACGCATGCAGGCCCAGCACCGGAAGGCGCGGCTTCGAGCGTGGCCCCGCCGACCAGGCGGCGCCGGCGACCAGGGTCGAGACCATGCTGCGCCACAGCAGCGTGTTGTAGACGCCGACCGCTATTGTCAGCGACTTCATGGCCGCATCCATGCCGGACAGCAGGAAAATCGCCAGCGCGCACGTGAGCACGGGGATGGTCGTAGAAACGGCGCCGGTCAGGCTGGATGTCTTCACGGCTTGGCTCATGGCAGCCGGATATCCCGGAGCCGACAGCGCTACCAGATGGCAGCGCCGCCTATATGGCCGGTCCAATCCCGATCGGCGAAATTCGAAGGCTGGCGGGACACGATCACTTCCGCCTGGCTCAATCCAGTGACAGCGCCGCGACCTCGCCCTCGCCCATCAGCGGCACATAGATGGTCGCCTTGCCGTCCGTGCCGATATCGGCGCTGCCCGGCTTGAACTGCATTACCGCTTCCCGCTTGCCGCCTGGCTTGTAGCTGTAAAGCGTGCCGGTCATGTAGGCGGTGGCGTAGATGGTGCCGCCAATGGCGATGACACCGTCGAGGTCGGCGAAGTTTTGCGCGCCGGGGAGCGGCGTTATCGTCTTCGTGGCGAGGTCGACCGACAGCAGTCCGCCGGGCTCGGCGGTGCTGAAATCGGCCTTGTTGATGCCCTTCCCCCAGGACGCGACGATCAGCCGGTCGCCATCGGCGAACACGCCATTGGGCGAGGCCAGCAGCGCATCCTTGACGAACAGCTCCGGCTTGTCGCCGTCGATGCGGTAGATCGTGTCGGCCAGCATGTCGCTGACATAGACCTTGCCCGCGCTGTCCTCAGTCATATCGTTGAGGAAGACAGAGCCCGGCACGTCGATGGTCTCGACCAGCCTGCCGCTGGCGAGATCGACGACGAGCACCTTTGTGAGGTCGGCGGCGTAGAGCCTGCCTCCGGAAATCGCCATGCCCTTGGGCGCATCCATGCCGTCGACCCAGTGGCGGGCGATGACCTTGCCGTCCATCGACAGAAGCGACAAATAGCCGTTGCCGTCCGCCGCGCCGGGATCGCCGGCGATGTTGGAGACGACGATGCGGTTGTGGGCGGCGTCGACAAGCACGGATTCCGGCTGCTCGAAGCCGGCGGCGCGCCAGAGCTCGCCGGCCTGCGCAGCCGGAGCCGCCGCGATGCCGGCGACGGCGATGACGGTCGAAGCGATGAGGGTGTTCATGGTGCTCTCCTGTGGTGACGAAGGAGAGCTAAATTTTTCGATACTTTTCGGAAAGACGGTTCGACGCTAGTATCGCTTATCGATACGAAATCGCGCGAATGAGGTGCATTCCATGAACGCTCCGATCTTCGAGGCGCTGAAGCGGACGCTGAAGGCCAAGGGCCTGACCTACCGGACGCTCGCCGAGCGCATGGGCGTTTCCGAGCCGACGGTGAAGCGGATCTTCCATGAGCGGAACTGCAAGCTCGACCGGCTGATGGAGATCTGCGCCGCGGCGGACGTCGAGCTGGAGAACGTGCTCGGCGCGATGAATCGCGGACCGGGTCCGGCCAACCGCGTTTCGCCGGAGATCGAGCGCAGGCTGGCGGCGCGGCCGGCGCTGCTCTTCGTCTTCATCATGCTGTCGGAGAAATTCACGGCCGAAGGCATCATGCGCTCGCAGGGCTTGAGCGAGGCCTCGATGTTCCTCTATCTGCGCGACCTCGAGGAGCTCGGGCTGGTGGCGCTGGGGCGCGGCCTGTCGGCAAGGCTGCTCGTCGACACGCCCATCCAGTGGGATTTCGAAGGGCCGCTGAAGCCGCACTTCGAAATGACCAACAAGAATTTCGTCGGCTGGGCGCTCGGCCATATGGAGCACGGCGCGACCTTCATCAGCTTTTCCCGGCGGATGCGGCCGCAAACGGCCGAGATGTTGCGCCGCGAGGCCGACGAGCTCGCCGAACGCGCCCGGCTGCTTGCCCATCACGACCAGCACACCACGCCGGAGGACCAGCTCACCGGCTACAAATGGACCTTCGCCTTCGGCGCGACGCCGTTCCCGGCGATCATGCCGATCTGCCCGCATCCGCGCGATGCGGGGGCAAAGGCGGATGCTGGGGCGAAAGGAAGACGGCCGCTGCCGGCGTAGCGCCTTCTCCTTCTCCCCCAGGGGAGAAGGAAAAAGCGCAGCGTCACGCCGCTTTCGCCTCTTCCTGCGGCGCGGCGAGGTCGTCGCGCGCCTTGCGAGCCAATCTTTTGGCGGAGCGTTTCGGGCTGTCGCCGAAAAGCTCGGCGGCATCGGCGAGGCAGGCCTTGGTCAGGCTCTTCTCGGAGCGCTTCAAGAGCTTGCGCAGAAGCTTCGTCTCGTCGGC
>NZ_RZRY01000422.1:0-5596 GCF_003998035.1 Mesorhizobium sp. M2A.F.Ca.ET.039.01.1.1
TTGCTGCTTGAACAGAATGATGAATGGGCCGTGCAGCGGGCGCGCTACATGACACTTGAGACAATCAGATGAGCGATGATCCGCTCATCAGCCTGCCGGCAGTGGCGCGCTGATCAATTCCGGCCCATGCCGGAGAGCACGGCGACCAATGCCGCCAGCTACACCACTCCAGTGGGCACGATCAAGAACCGCAGACACGAGGCCTTTGTCAACCGGTGGGGAGCGACGGTTGACTTGCTAATGATTCCGCCGTGCGGGCTTCGACGCATCTGCCGCCCCGTGGCGGCCCGGAAGACGCTCAGTAGTTGCAGCGCCGGGGGCACGCGACCAGATGGTTCTCAAGACTTCTTGACCATGCCGGGGTTTCCGAACGGCGCTCCCAGATACCGCGCGCCGCGACCATCGGAAACTAAAATACAGATCGGCATGCTGCGGGCTGATGACGCCAGCGATGGTACGGCTGACGCGAAAGTTGAAGCCCTCCACCGAATTGACGTGGACGGCTTCCCGGCGCTCTGGCCGGTGACGCGCGTCCCGCGGTCGCGAGCGGTCTTTCAGCGCAAGCAAGCGAACGCGACATTGAAAGCGCAGATCGAATCGAGAGTTCATTGATGTGCGACGAGTGAAAAGCATTCATGGCCATTGGTGAGAGCTTTGCGAAGCGCGAGACCGTGGAGCATCCCAGTGGTTGGCCATGACCGGCGCCTTCTCCGTATTCACTTGGCCTTTCCGGCCCCGGCCCGGAGGTGCGCAATCCGACAGCTTTCGTTGGTTTCACCGAGATATCCTCAACCGTGGCGTCGAGCATGTTTTCCCGCGCCACCATCAGCCGCAGTGCGTGGCCCATCCGCCAGGCCGTCGGCTGGCACACTCCACGATCTCGGCGAGCCGGACCGAGGACAAGCCCTTATCCGGCTACAGCAGCAGCCAGGTGACCTTCAACAGACACGTAAAGGCAGGCAGGTCGGTCTAATGCAGCTGGGCGTGGGTCGTCACGGTGAACTGGAACCGGCAATCGCCATTGGAGCATTGATAGAGACCCGGTCGCGCACGCCGCTTGCCGGTTATCGCGACGACCAAGCGCGATCGAACGCTTGTAATCACAGGCCGGGAAAATCCGACCATCAGGTCACAGCATGCTTGCCAGCGACCAACGGCAATGCCGCTCATCCCCGAAGGCCACGATCATCTCTTCAACGGCGATGAACTCGGCAGTGAGATCGGGGCGGTGGATACGGTAAGTAACGTTCTTCGAGAATGATGGCTTTCCTCACGTTACCTGGAACCCAAACGCGAGTGGGTCGCGCTTATCGACAAGAATGGTATTATACCCGGTGACCCGCGCCCATCCGCCGATACTCGGAAGAATGGCAGGACGTCCTGCAACTTGCGACACATTCTCCACACGACCATGGAACAGCGTCCCGATCAAAGACTCGTGAACAAATGTTTCGCCGACGTTCAGCAACCCTTTTGCGACGAGCTGTGCCATGCGGGAGGAGGTGCCCGTGCCACAGGGCGAGCGGTCGATCCCGCGTTCACCGAAAAACACGGTGTTGCGTGCATTTGCTTCCGGGTGCTTGGCCTTGTCAGCCCACATGACATGGCTCACCCCAGAAATCCGATCGTCCTCTGGATGCACCGGCCCCACGGCATTCTGTACCAATTTGCGGACAACCGGGCTAATCTTGAGGATATCGTCGGCCGTCATGTTGTCGAGACCAGCCCAGTTCTTCTGAGGTTCCAAAATGGCATAGAAGTTGCCTCCGTAGGAGACGTCCACAATAAGTTCTCCAATGCCTGGAACGTCGATTTTCGCGTCACTTACATGAAGATAGGCCGGCACATTGTAGATGCGGACCTCATCAATGAAACGACCGTTTCGTGTGTACTCCACCTCGACGCGACCGGCGGGCACCTCAAGCGCAAGCCGCCCCTCGGTCTTTGGCACCACGAAACCCTGTTCCAGTGCGGCGGTTACCGTCCCGATAGTGCCATGGCCGCACATGGGAAGGCAGCCGGAAACCTCAATAAACAGCACACCGATATCGCAATCCGCACGTGACGGAGGATAGAGTATAGAGCCCGACATAACATCATGGCCGCGAGGCTCGAACATCAACGCCTGGCGCACCCAGTCATGGTCGCGCAGGAATATCTGACGCTTTTCGGCCATGCTGACGTTGGGCAGTATTGGAGCTCCCCCGGCAACAACGCGAACGGGACTGCCACATGTATGCGCATCGATGCATATGAAGGTATGGGGGTTCATTTTATGCTCCAGATCAGGAAAAACGGAAAGGGTGTGAGATTGGTCGTTGGCGCTCTTTCGGCAACCATGTCTGCGAGCAGCCGCCCGGCCGTGGGCCAAGCATTGCAGCGTGGCGAGAAACCGATCACCGGGAGTGCCTCGGGAGGCTTGGACGACGCCCATCCATCCTGTGCCCTCTGTTGATATAAGATCCGGGAGGTAAAGCCTTTGCAAGTTTTGCCAACGCGGTAGTTCGACGATGGGGGGCGGCTCCAGCCCGCGAATTCGGAGGCGCCGCCGATTCGCAATCCCATGTCTCCGGTCTAGCAACGAACTTGCGCCCTGCAAAATTGATCTCCGGGAAAGCGTCACTCCAGAATTTGGTATCGTGCTGTTTGTAGCCGCGTTCGCTTCCAAGCAACACACCGATGGTCTTGGAGGCGCGCCGACCCATCCACCCTACACCAGCTGCAATCACAATCACCAATTTGTCATAACGGGTACCTACCCTTCGCGTCAGTGGAACTGAAAAACTCGCACCGGCGCGGCCGAAGCACGCCCTGCCCGACTTTGCAAAGACGCAACAAGTTTGAACGGCAGCCGCTGCAACAAATCTGCAAGAAAACTCGAAATAAAATTCGCAGAGTCTTAACGCCGCAAACTCGTTGACGATGGTAGCCTCGGGGCAAGGTCTCAGGTCAAGGGCGGCTACAAAGATGCCGACAATCGTTCAGACCGCCGCATCGCACGCACCGAAGGAGTCCACCGCCAATGGCAAGAGCGCTGATCCTGATTGGAGGCACGATAATGGGCTCGGGTCTGCTATACCTCCGGGCTGCTCAGCGTCTTGGCCTTCAGCCAATTGCCCTTTCGGACGATCCAACTCGGTATGACCATTTCGCGGCGAAAGGGGTTGAATCAATCCGTGTTGATACAGACGATCTGGACGCGCTGATCCGCGAATGTTCCCGGCTGCGAGCGACTCATGAGATCGCTGGCATAACGGGCGCTGCCGATTCTTTTTATGCGATGGCAGGCAAACTCTGTCGGCACTTCGATCTGCCTGGACCGAATCCGGAAGCTATCGAACAATGCCTCGATAAGTACACTCAACGTCAACTTCTCGCGGCCTCAGGCGTTCCGATGCCCGCTTATCGCTTGGCAGCCAATGCAGCTGAAGTGGAGGATTCTGCCGTGGAGCTTGGACTGCCAGTGATAGTCAAGCCTGCAGTGGGCAGCAACAGTGAGGGTGTCCGATTGTGCCGCACTGCCGATGAGGTAGTCGAACATACGACCCATTTGTTGGGCGGGGAGCACACATGGCGGTCCTCGCCGAGGATCCTGGTCGAAGAATTCGCACAAGGCCCTTATTATACCGCTGAGATAATGGGGAAAGAGGTCGTTGCAATTGGCACCGGTGAGTTCGGTCCTCCACCGCATTTCGTCTATCGTGGGGGCACGATACCGGCCCCGCTCACTGATGAAGAGCATGAGCGCATCGCCGAAGTTTCGCTGAGCTGTTTGCGCGCTCTCGGCCTTGGTTGGGGGCCAACGGGCATTGAGTTCCGGTGGACGAAGCGCGGCCCGGTCGTCATTGAAGTCAATCCGCGGCTTCATGGCTCGCCCACTCCCCAACTGGTTCATCTGGCTTACGGTGTCGATCTGATCACCGAGCACATCAAGGTTGCCATTGGTGAAGAATGCGATGTGCGTAGAGGTCACTCGCAGACAGCGGGCGTGCGATTCCTGGTTGCTGACCGCGATGGCACCCTTGATTGGATCGATGGCGACAGTCAAGCCGCCGCAGTATCAGGTGTTGCCGAGGTCAAGTTCTATGTTGAACCAAAGGCGATTATCGAGAGAAAAGGCAACTATCGAGACTGTCTTGGACATATCATCGCCACTTCATCAAGTCTTCCCCGAACCGAAGCGATACTTCAGCGTGCCTTCGACTTGATCGATTTCTCGATAGCACCATTTTCGATCATTGATGAAGCGAACTCACCCTGTGCTAAATCAACATAATAGCTAGAGCGTGTATATACCATGTCCGATACAACTCATAATACGGCAGTAGTTGCCGAAGGCTACCGGGAGCTCTTCGGAGTCGATGGCAAGGTAGTCTGCATCTCAGGCTCGAGCCGCGGTCTAGGGAAGGCGCTCGCCACCTGCTTTGGACGGTTAGGCGCGAAGATAGTCCTTTCCTCTCACAATAGTGAAGAGCTGACCGAAGCGGAGGCCGAACTTGCGGGCCAGGGATTAAACGTGACAGCTATCCGCGCTGATGTGCGGGCGCACGATGATTGCAAGGCATTGATCAGTGGTACGGTCGACCGGTTTGGGCGGATCGATGTGATGGTCTGCAACGCAGGGACCGACATTATTAAGCCAGCGCATTCATATGAAGAACCGGAATGGGACGAAATTGTCGACACCAATCTGCGTGGCTACTACTATTGCGCCAAGTTTTCCGCCCAAGCAATGCTCAGCCAAGGCGGCGGCAGCATCATAATGACGTCTTCGGTAGCCGGTTCACTCGGCATACCAGGCTTGGCTGTCTATGCTGCGAGCAAAGGGGGCGTCAATCAACTCACGCGCACCATGGCGGTAGAATGGGCTGATAAGGGCATTCGTGTAAATGCCGTCGCACCTGGGTTCATTAACAACTTCATGGATGGGGTGCATCCTAGCCTCGACACCCCTTACCAGCGCCGTGCAATGGAATTCACTCCGATGCGACGCCGGGGCAATTTGTCGGAATTTTTCGGGCCTTACATTTTCCTCGCGAGCTCAGCCGCATCGTTCGTCACCGGCGAGATTCTCTACGTCGATGGGGGCTACGCCGCGAGCTGATCCAAACAGGCGCTTTCAGTTGTGTGGCGTCAGAAGGAAAGTGGAATAATGTTCAGCACGATATCAGATGGAGTTAACTTCCTAGACTGCACCCTACGCGACGGTGGGTACTACACGGGTTGGGATTTTTCACCAGGACTGGTCTCGGACTATGTCGCTACCATCAACGCCCTCCCGGTACGCATGGTCGAGCTGGGGCTCGCCGGTAAGCCTGAGAGTAGCGGATATTTCGCCAGTATGACTACCTCTAAGGCCGAAGAGGTAGCCGCTGATCTCCTGGTTGAAGCATGCGTGATGATCGATGCCAAAGATGTGCTTGCGAGCGAACTGCCTTTACCTATCGCCTTGGCGCGCCTGACAGAGGGATTACGGCCAGGGCGGATCACGACAATACGCGTCGCGGCGCACTACAGCAAAGTGGCGGCATGCCGGAACATTTGCGCTGAGCTGTCGCAGAGGAGCTTCCGTGTGTTTTTGAACCTCATGCAGATC
>NZ_RZRY01000423.1:0-5591 GCF_003998035.1 Mesorhizobium sp. M2A.F.Ca.ET.039.01.1.1
ACACCGGCCTTATCCTGATGGGCCTCTCGGTCTCCGACCAGATGATCGTGCGCGGCCTGATCATTCTCACCGCGGTCGCAGTGTCGCTGCGCGACAAATCCCGCTAAAGGAACCTTTTCCATGTTTCTCGACGTTCTGCGCCGCCGCAACCCCGCCTTCATCGAAGCGGCGATCGGCCTTCACCAGCAGGGCAAGCTGCCGGCCAACGCCTATGTGCTCGATCTCGACGCGGTCGAGCGCAATGCAAAGGTCCTCAAGCAGGAAGCGGATCGGCTCGGTCTGAACATCTTCGCCATGACCAAGCAGGTCGGCCGCTCGAGCTCCTTCTGCAAGGCGGTGATGCGCGGCGGCATCGAACGCGCTGTCGCGGTCGACATGGCCTGCGCGCGCGCCACGCATAAGGCCGGCATGAAGCTCGGCCATCTCGGCCATCTGCAGCAGATCGCGAAATTCGAGGCGGACGCGGCGGCAAGGACCTTCAAGCCGGACTATTGGACCGCCTTCAACGACACCAAGGCCGAGGAAGCAGGCAAAGGCGCCAAGGCGGCCGGCTACGTCCAGGACCTGCTCGCCCGCATCGCGGCCGAAGGTGACATTTTCTACCGCGGCCATGAAGGCGGCTTCGACGCCGGCGAAATTGTCGCCGTCGCCGACCGGCTCGATGCCGTTCCGGGCGGCCGCTTCGCCGGCATCACCACCTTCCCTGCCCTGCTCTTCGACCATGCCGCGCGTAAAGTGCTGCCGACGCCCAATCTGGCGACGCTGAGCAAGGCAGCCGAGGCGCTCGCCAAGGCGGGCCGCAAGGGCGTCGAAATCAACGCGCCGGGCACCACGTCGAGCGTCATGCTGGCCGCGCTGGCTGAAGCCGGCGCCACGCAATGCGAACCCGGCAACGGCCTGCACGGCACCACGGCGCTGCACGTCATGGAAGACCTGCCGGAACTGCCTGCCGTGCTCTATCTCACCGAAGTGTCGCATCTGTCAGGCGGCAAGGCCTACTGCTTCGGCGGCGGCTTCTACATCGACCCGATCTTCCCGGACTATGACGTCAAGGCGATCGTCTCGGCCGAGCCGACCACCGCCACGTCGGCGCTCAGAAGCGTCGAAGTGCCGCCGCCTTCGGCGATCGACTACTACGCCATGATCGACGCCGCCGGCGATAATGCGCCGAGGCCCGGCGACAGCGCCGTCTTCGGCTTCCGCGGCCAGGCCTTCGTCACCCGCGCCTATGTCGTCGGCGTCTCCGGCGTTTCGAAGGGCAAGCCCGTAGTTGAAACGATCGAGAACGGTTTTGGCGAGCCCTATGCCTGGCCCGTCTAGGAGAAAACCATGAATGCGAGCGCCCCCATCCTTCAGCTTCAGGACATCCGCAAGCATTTCGGCGGCCTGACCGCGATCGAGAACTTCTCGCTCGAGGTCTTTCCCGGCGAGATCGTCGCGCTTGTCGGCGACAACGGCGCCGGCAAGTCGACGCTGGTCAAGATCATCTCCGGCGTGCATCCGCCCTCCTCCGGCACGATCACGATCGAGGGCAAGCCGGTGACGATGTCGAACGCGACGATGGGGCGCGCGCATGGCATCGAGGTTGTCTACCAGGATCTCGCTTTGGCCGACCAGCAGACGGTCTATATGAACATGTTCCTCGGCCGCGAGCCGCTGAACCGCTTCGGCCTGCTCGACCGCCGCCGCATGATCGACGAGACGGAAAAACTGGTGAAGGAGCTCGACGTGCGCATCCCTTCCGCGCACGCCACCATCCGCGATCTTTCCGGCGGCCAGCGGCAGGGCGTCGCGATCGCCAGGGCGACGCACTGGGCAAGCAAGCTGATCCTGCTCGACGAGCCGACGGCCGCGCTCGGCGTCGCCGAGACCGCCAGGGTGGAGGCGATCGTTCAGTCGCTCAAGCAGCGCAATGTCGGCATCCTGATCATCAGCCACAGCCTCGATCAGGTGTTCAAGCTGTCGGACCGCATCTGCGTCCTGAGGCGCGGCAAGCAGATCGGCGTGCGCGAGACCAGGAAGACCGACAAGAACGAGATCATCGCGATGATCACGGGCCTGCAGCAGCAGTAGCTGCGGAGCACCTGGCCGGTTTAGGCAACGAGATTGCGGCTGGACGCCTGCGCGGCAGGCTCCGCAAAATTGGCTTCGAGCCAAGCGATGGCGCCAGCCACGTCTTCGATGGCGAAGCGGGCGGCCGTCTCGCCCTGCGGCTTCACGCGGATCGAGATTCCGCCCGCGGCATTGACCGTCTCGAAGCCGTTCTCGTCGGATGTGTCGTCGCCGAGGAACACCGGACGCCGGCCGGTGAAAGGTTCGAGCTGCATGAAGCGGCGGATCGCGGCGCCCTTGGCGGCTTCGAGCGGCATCAGCTCGACGCCGGCATTGCCGGCGATCACGCGGTAGCCCTTGGGCAGGCGCTCAAGCGCTGCCTCGACCAGCTCCGTCGCCCGCGCCAGAAGCTGCGGCGCGGCTCTCGTATGTATGGCGAGCACCGGCCCCTTGCGTTCGACATAGACGGCCTGGCTTGCCAGCTCGAGTTCAATCTCGTCGGCGAGCGCCGCCATATCCGCCGGTTCGTCCGCGGCCTCGATCGGTCCGTCCGGGAGAAGCCTGTGCTCCAGCCCGTAGAGGCCGGCGATCCTGAGCTTCAACGGATCGAACAGATGGTCCACGGCCGCGATCGAGCGGCCGGTGATGAAGGCGAGCGCGCCGTCCAGGCGCGGCTCGATCGTCTGCAGAAGAACCCGCAACTCCTCGCTGACCGAGACGGCGTCGGGATGCGCAGCGTGCTCCAGCAAGGTGCCGTCGATGTCGAGGAAAAGCGCCCACCGTCCCGCGGGAAGCGGCGGGGTAAGGTCTGCCTGGATGTTCATCTAAATCCCACTGCCTGTTTGCGTTCGAACATGGAAACGACATTGTCGCCGGTGGGGCCTGCCGGCCGCTCGTATAAGGCCGTGACCCGATCCAGGTCGCCGCGCTTCCTCAGCCGCGCCGCGTCGAGCAGCATGCTGCCGGCCCAGCGATAGACATTGTTGTCGCGCACGATGTCGCGCATGCGCCGCATGCGCTCATGCTGCTCGTCCGGCCCCATGGTCAGCGCCTGCAGCATCGCCTCGCTCATCATCGCCGCGTCGTAAGGATTGACGATCAGCGCCTCCAGCAGCTCGCGCGAGGCGCCGGCGAAGGTGCTGAGCAAAAGCACGCCCTGCTCGTCGTCGCGCGACGCGACGAACTCCTTGGCGACCAGGTTCATGCCGTCATGCAGGCTGGTGACAAGGCAGATGTCGGCGGCGCGATAGAGTTCATAGACCGCCGCTTGCGAATGGTGCTCGGCCACCATGACGACCGGCCGGTAGGATTCGCTGCCGAAGCGCTGATTGATCTCCTCCGCGTAGCGCAGGCATTCCTCATGCAGATGCTTGTAGGCCGGCAGCGTGCCGCGGCTCGGCGCCGCGATCTGCAGGAATGCAACATTGCCTACCATTTCGGGATGGCGAATAAACAGCTCCTCCAGTGCATGGAAGCGATCGAGAATACCCTTGGTGTAGTCGAGCCGCTCGACGCCGACGCACAGCTTGGCGCCGGCTGGAATTCTGAACCGCTTGCGGACGCGCGCCCGGCTTTCCTCGACGCTGGGCAGGGCTTTCAGGAGCTCGACCGGCCATTCGATCGAAATCGGATAGGAATGCACCAGCGTCACCTGGCCGCCATAGGAAATGGCGGCATCGGCTCGCTCGATGCGGCTTTCCATGAAGCGGTCGACGCTCTCGGTGAAATTGTTGGCGTGGAACTGGGTGTGGAAGCCCACGATCGAACTGCCGAGCAGGCCGTCCAGGATGCGTTCGCGCCAGGGGCAGATGCTGAACACCTCCGAGTTCGGCCAGGGAATGTGCCAGAAGGTGATGACGATCGCCTCCGGCAACCGCTCGCGGATCATGCGGGGCAAAAGCGCGAAGTGATAGTCCTGGACCAGCACGATCGGCCGCTCGTTGCGCGCCTCGGCAACCACCGTTTCGGCGAATTTGCGGTTGACGGCTTCATAGGCTTCCCAGTCCGACTCGCGAAAAATCGGCCGCGTGAAGGCGATATGGCAGAGCGGCCACAGGCCTTCATTGGCGAAGCCGAGATAGTAGCCCTGATATTCGTCGTCGCTCAGCCATACCCGCCGCAGCGTATAGGACGGATTACCGGGCGGGACCTGAACCCGGTCGCCCTTGTCGACCATCCGGCGATCTGCGCTGCCGCCGCCATAGGCGATCCAGGTGCCGGCGCAGGCGCGCGTGATCGGCTCCAGCGCCGAGACCAGACCGCTTGCTGGGACAACGAGCTCGACGCCGCCGTCTCTGGTCTCGTTGTGGATATACGGTTCGCGATTGGAGACGACGATCACCTGCGCTTCCGGCAATTCGTCGGCAAGGATCTTGCGCAGGGTATCGGGCGACCACGAGACCAGAGCCGCATCGACCGACTGCCCGTTCTTCTCGAATTCGCGCAGCACCTTGCGCGCGGCTTCGGTGGCGGAGTCGTCACCGGAACCCGGCACGGCCGATGCAATCGGGTTATTGCGACGGTGTCGGGAGATCGAAATGATGATCGCTAATGCGGACAATCCGAGGCTTGCGAGAATGAGGACCAGTAGCAGGTCGGCGCCGTATTGTGTCATTGAAATGCCAGGTTGCCTCCGGCCGTCCGTTCATTGTTTTCGTTCGTGCCGGCCGCGGACGGGCAGACCGGCTTAGGTCTGCAACGCATGAACCAGCGATCAGTTCCGACACTTTTCGATTGTTGGACGCGGGGTTGCGGTGCTTTATTTACGTGCGCACTATGAGCGGTACCTGACCTTCATGCCGGTCAGGCAAGAAGGCCGCAACGCGGTCGCCGACCCTTTGGAAGGTGAGGTCGACCGCTTTGTCGCCGACCGTCAGATGCCGGAGCGTGAGCGTGTCGATGCCGATCGGGAGCCTAGGCCGCGTGACATGCAATTCGCCCTCCCAGCCATCGATTTCGAGCCCAAGGCACGCCTGCATCAACATGAAGGTGGAACCGGCCGACCAAGCCTGTGGCAGGCAGGCCACGGGATAGGCGATGGGCGCCTCACCCGGAGCCCTGGCGAAGCCGCAGAACAGTTCCGGCAGCCGCATGTTGAAATGCACGGCGGACTCGAACGTGCCGCTCATCAGCCGCACCACGCTGTCGCGTTCGCCGTAACGGGCGAGACCTACGCCGCAAAGTGCTGTGTCATGCGGCCAGATCGAGCCGTTGTGGTAGGACATCGGGTTGAAGAATACCGCGTCGTCGGCAAGCGTCCTCAGCCCCCAGCCGGAATGGAAGGACGCCGACAGCAATTGGTCGGCGACCAGCCTGGCCCGCTCCGGTTGCGGCAGCCCGACGAACAGCAGGTGCCCGGCATTCGACGTTCGGACCTTGCAGGGCTGGCCCTCGCCATCAATGGCCAGGGCGTAGAAATTCATGTCGTCCTGCCAGAAATCGCGTTCCACGGCGACTCGCATTTCCTCGGCGCGGTTCTCCCAGTGCTCGGCATCGGCGAATTCGCCGCGGCGGCGCGCCAGCGCCGCCAGGCCCCGGAA
>NZ_RZRY01000424.1:0-5569 GCF_003998035.1 Mesorhizobium sp. M2A.F.Ca.ET.039.01.1.1
GAGATACGCAAGCCAGGTGCCGTTGCCGGCGGTTGCAAACACGACGGGAATGACAAGGCCGGGCGCTCCCGACGGGGCGATGGGTCCGATGGATTGAGCAACGACCTCGGGAAAGCTCAGATAATTTCGGCGAAGGCCTCCGCCCAGCGACGAGCCCGCCGCGACAACACCCGTCTCTGCCGACCCTGCTGAAATGGTGCTCATAACCGACCCCTGAGCGGCGCGATTGCCGCCTGATGGTGATACGAAAGTCTATTAAGTCGGTAAACAAAGGGTATTTTAAAAAGATGGCGGCTATCGCAACGGCGTTGCGCCATTCCGCGGTTTGCCGAAATGCAGGGCGGCAGATGCCTTGCCCTAGTTGCGATGGACCGTCGTCAGATCATGTATTCGGCCCGAGAATGGTTTTGATCCACGACAAGGAAAGTGGCCGATCAAGTAAGTGTGGGCACCTTCAACAATGTGCCGGCGCTTCACCGCGGGCAAAACTGAACGTCGGACCTGCCCTACGATCCGGCTTGCCCCACAACGAGATCGACTTCGACGAGAGCGTTTCTGCCGAGCATTGCGACACCGACCGTTGTTCTTGCGGGCAGTCGGTCGGCGTCAGGAAAATAGGGATCGTAGACCGCGTTGAAGCCTGCGTAGTCCTGCTCGAAATTCCTGAGATAGATTCTGGCGAAGATGCAATTCGATAAACTGAACTCCGACTCTTCGGCGATAGTCGAAAGATTGAGGAAGACCAGGTCCGCCTGCTCGCCAATCGTGCCAGGAAGCGCGGCGTCCGGCTGCGTCGGGTCGATGGGAAGCTGGCCGGTGATATGGAGCAGACCGTTGAATTCCACGGCGTGAGAGTAGCGTGCGGTTCTGGGGGAAGGCGCTGCGCTCTCGACCTTGATATAACGCGTCATCTTGGTTCCTGGTCTTTTGGTTCAAGCCTGCGGCGAGTGATTGGACCGGCGATCATTGTGACGACCAGGATACCCCGGGCCGCGATGACGGAGCACGGCGAAACGCCGGAGGCGCAGGCAAGCCGCCTGCGCCTCGCTGGTCTCTCCCTGCGCTGGTCGATCTAGAAGTCCAGACCGCCACCGGCGGGAGCGCCGACGGGGGTGCCGGGCCTGTCCTTCGGCGCTTCGACGACGAGGGCCTCCGTGGTGACCAGAAGTCCGGCCACCGACGCCGAGTCCTGCAGGGCCGTGCGCACGACCTTTGCCGGATCGAGAATGCCCGCCTTGAGCAGATCCACATAGGTCTCGTTCTGGGCGTCGAAGCCGAAGGTCGGCGACTTATTCTCGAGGATCTTGCCGACCACGACCGAGCCCTCCACGCCGGCATTGTCGGCAATCTGCCTGACCGGTGCCTCGAGCGCCCGCAACACGATGCTGATGCCGGCCTGGATGTCGGCATTGCCGTTCTTCAAGGCTTGCACCGCGGACTTGGCGCGCAAAAGCGCCACGCCGCCGCCGGGCACGACGCCTTCGGCGATCGCCGCCCGGGTCGCGTTCAGCGCGTCGTCCACACGGTCCTTCTTTTCCTTGACCTCGACTTCGGTCGCGCCGCCGACACGAATGACGGCAACACCCCCGGCAAGCTTGGCCAACCGCTCCTGCAGCTTCTCGCGGTCATAGTCGGAGGTGGTCTCTTCGATCTGCTGCTTGATCTGGGCTATGCGGGCCTTGATCTCGCTCTTCTTGCCGGCGCCATCGACCACGGTGGTGTTTTCCTTGTCGATCCGGACCTTCTTGGTGCGGCCGAGTTGGGCCAGGGTCACGCTTTCGAGCTTGATGCCCAAATCCTCGGAAATGACCTGGCCGCCGGTGACGATGGCGATGTCCTCGAGCAAAGCCTTACGCCGATCACCGAACCCAGGCGCCTTGACGGCCGCGATTTTCAGCCCGCCACGCAGCTTGTTCACCACCAGCGTGGCGAGCGCCTCGCCTTCGACGTCCTCGGCGATGACGAGCAGCGGCTTGCCGGTCTGCACGACCGCTTCCAGGATCGGCAGCAGCGGCTGCAGCGAACCGAGCTTCTTCTCGAAGATCAGCACGTAAGGTTCGTCGAATTCCACGACGAGCTTCTCCGCGTTGGTGACGAAGTACGGCGACAGATAGCCCCGATCGAATTGCAGGCCTTCGACGACGTCGAGCTCGGTCTCGAAGCTCTTCGCCTCCTCGACGGTGATGACACCTTCGTTGCCGACCTTCTCAACCGCCGTGGCGATGATCCGGCCTATTTCCGAGGCGCCGTTCGCCGAAACGGTGCCGACCTGCGCCACCTCTTCCGACGAGGCGACCTTGCGGGCGCGCTTCTTAATATCGGCGATGGCGGCGGCCACAGCGAGATCGATGCCGCGCTTCAGATCCTGCGGATTAAGACCGGCGGCGACGTATTTCGCGCCCTCCTTGACGATCGCCTGAGCCAGAACCGTCGCGGTCGTGGTGCCGTCGCCGGCAAGATCATTGGTCTTGGAAGCAACCTCGCGCAGCAGCTGCGCGCCGAGATTCTCGAACTTGTCCTCGAGCTCGATTTCCTTGGCGACGGTGACGCCATCCTTGGTGATGCGCGGCGCGCCGAAGGATTTGTCGATGACGACGTTGCGACCCTTGGGTCCCAGCGTGACCTTCACGGCGTTGGCGAGGATGTCCACGCCGCGCAGCAGGCGGTCTCGGGCATCGGTTGAAAATTTCACGTCCTTGGCGGCCATGACTATTGTCTCCTGTAATTGTCTCGGGAAAGTGTCAGGCGATAACGCCGAAAATGTCGGATTCCTTGGCGATCAGCAGATCCTGCCCGCCAATCTTGACTTCGGTGCCGGACCATTTGCCGAACAGCACGCGATCGCCGGCCTTGACGTCCAGCGGAATGAGCTTGCCCGTCTCGTCGCGGCTGCCGGGGCCGACCGAAACAACTTCGCCTTCCTGCGGTTTTTCCTTGGCGGTATCGGGAATGATGATGCCGCCCGCTGTCTTTTCTTCGCTTTCGATCCGGCGGATCACCACCCGATCATGCAAGGGTTTGAAACCCATGGCATATCTCCATTGCTAAACTTGGCACTCTCCTCATCGAAGTGCTGATAAGTTGTAGCGAAGGCCGCGAAATCGAAGCAAAGACGTTCTTTGCTTTCTTGGAAAGATTTGGAGCACGCCTTTGCCGGCGTCTTTCATCTTGGCGCACGGGACCATCGAGGGACGCAACCGGGCACGTCCGGATCGGCACGTGACCGCCTTCAGACGCCTACGCAAACAATCTCTTCGGCAGAAAAGGCTTCAGTGCTGAGGACAGCCCTTTCGACAGGTTTGCCGTACCCGACCTTTTGCCAGTACCCGGCGCGCGGTCGGGCGATGTCAAAGAGATCGCAAGCCACGGCGACGTGCTGGTCGCGCACGTTGAGTTCGCGAGCGATCTCGGTCATCGGCTTCGACCACACAAGCTCGAAGAGGGCGGCGCGGCTCAGTTTATGCATCATCAACTCCCGGCATCATCGGCCTTTGGCCTCTGCCCGTAAATCTGTAGTCGACGAACAACTATTGTAGCCCGCAGCTGCGTTTGGAAAATACCAAGCCAACCTAAAGACGCGGGCAAACCCGCACAAAGCTTGTCACTGACAGTCGCAGACGGAGAAGATCGGTAGCGCGTGATTTCGTCGGACACATCACACCGACAAAATCGAGTTCTGAGGTCGATCCTTCAGCAGGCGCTGGCTTCACTCTGTCTCATCTCGCCGGCACAACCTGGCGGCTCGCCTTGATCGCCGCCCACCCGATGCTTCCAGTCAGCATCGAATGACCCCATCATAGCCGACATTCCGCAAACTCCATCCGATTGGCGGCTTCTTTTTGAAATCTGCTCCCTCTCTTAATTCGACCAAGTCGATAGAGTTTGGTGGGTACAGACCGTTATGAGGGGGGCCGGCAAATGTCGAGAAGTTCGTGCTAGGAATATCGGGTAATCTTACTCTCCCTTCGAAGACAATGGGGTTTGTTGACCACATAGTCGGACAAGTAGCGAAGAAGATTGGCGCATCCTCAGCTACTTTCGACATCCAGGATTTAGGCCCTTACTTTGCGCGCTCCAAGCGGCTTGGTGACCTTGACCTTTCGGCCCGAAACATCGTCGAGCAATTGTCGAGCGCCGCTGTCCTGGTGGTCGGCTCGCCGACGTTCAAAGGCAGCTACACTGGACTGTTCAAGCATTTCTTCGATCTGCTGGAGCCATCCTCGCTTAAAGGAAAGCCAATTATTCTTGCGGCGACTAGGCATCGTGCGGCCGAAAAGGACGGCGCCGGCAACTTGTTAGCCACGCCGCCAAAATCCACGCCGATCGTCCGCTCCGGTAAAGCGCCGTGATCCTCGTGAATTGTCATCGTTGCTGAAAGGAGACTGAAGGTGAGCAAGGTTGGGAAGCTGCGGCTTGGCGCCTTCATGTATCCAGCTGGCCACCATGTGGCGGCATGGCGCCACCCTGACACCGCCGCGGATGCGACGACGAGCCTCAGGCAGCGCATCGCATTTGCCCAGGCGGCAGAACGCGCGAAGTTCGACCTGATCTTCCTGGCGGATGGGGTCGCGGCCCATACGGATGATCTCAAATCCCTCTCCCGGACCGACGAATGGGCCGTTGGTTTCGAGCCTCTGACGCTGCTGTCGGCACTTGCCGTCGTGACGGAGCGGATCGGCCTGGTGGCAACAGCCTCCACAACATTCAATGAGCCGTTCAATCTGGCTCGCAAATTCGCGTCGCTCGATCAGATCAGCGCCGGCAGGGCCGGCTGGAACCTCGTGACGTCGTCCAATCCGCTCGAATTGGAGAATTTTGGCAATATCAGCCAGTTCGCGCATCAAGACCGCTACGCACGAGCGGAAGAGTTCGCCGATGTCGTGCTCGGCCTATGGAACAGCTGGGAGGATGATGCCTTCCTGCGTGACAAGCATAGCGGCCTCTTCTTCGACCGGGAGAAAGTGCATATCCTGGGGCACCGCGGACGCCATTTCCGGGTGCGCGGACCGCTGACGGTCTCGCGCTCGCCGCAGGGTCACCCGGTCGTCGTGCAGGCCGGCTCTTCCGAGGCGGGCAAGGAGTTGGCGGCCCGCACCGCGGAGGTTGTCTTCACCGCGCAGCGAACGCTCCCGGAGGCGCAGAGCTTCTATGCCGACCTCAAGGGACGGCTTAAGAAGTATGGCCGCCATCCGGATGATTTGAAGATTATGCCGGGCGTCTTTCCAGTGGTCGGGCGAAGCGAAGCCGAGGCCCGCGAAAAGTTCGAGCAGATCCAGTCGCTGATCCATCCCGACGTCGGGCTGGAGCTGCTGTCAAACCTCTCCGGTGGTGTCGATCTTTCCGCCTATTCGCTCGACGGGCCGCTGCCGGACCTGAGCGAGACCGAGCGCGGCAAGAGCCGCCAGCAATTGATCATCGATCTTGCCCGGCGAGAAAATCTCACCATCCGTCAGCTCTACGAGACCATCGCCGGGGCACGCGGCCATTGGCAGCTCGTCGGGACGGCCGAGACCATCGCGAACGAACTCGAAGAGCGCTTTAACAAGGGCGGCGCCGACGGCTTCAACAT
>NZ_RZRY01000425.1:0-5565 GCF_003998035.1 Mesorhizobium sp. M2A.F.Ca.ET.039.01.1.1
CCCTCGATCGTTGCGATGAGGCCGGATGAGGCGATCGCGCACGTTCCGGTGCTGCGCCGGGATTATCTTGCCGGCGCTTACATCGAACCGCATTCGATGGATATTGACGTCAACGGCTTGCACCAGGGTTTTCTGCGCGGCGCGCGGGCGCGGGGCGCGCGTATCGTCACCAAGGCCGGGGTCAAAGGCATCGGTCGGCAAGGCGGACAATGGCGGGTCGAAACGGAAGCGGGCGCATTCCTTGCGCCGCTGATCGTCAATGCGGCCGGCGCCTGGGGTGACGAGATCGCGGCGATGGCGGGCGTCCGCCCGGTCGGCTTGCAGCCGAAGCGCCGCACCGCTTTCAACATCCCCGCACCTTCAGGTGTCGACATTGCCGACTGGCCGCTGGTCAACGATGTCGGCGCGGAGTTCTATTTCAAGCCGGATGCCGGACAGCTGTTCGTGTCGCCGGCCGATGCCACGCCGTCGGAGCCGATGGACGCCTTTGCCGAAGACATCGATGTGGCGATCGGCGCCGAGCGCCTCGAACGGGCAACGACGATCGAGGTGCAGCGTGTGTCGCGTTCCTGGGCAGGCTTGCGGACCTTCGTCGCCGACGGCTCCCCGGTGGTCGGGCCTGACGACGAGTTTCCGGATTTCGTCTGGCTGGTCGGGCAGGGCGGCTACGGTATCAAGACCTCGCCGGCGCTGTCGCGCGTCTGCGCCAGCCTGATCGCCGGCGGCGGCCTGCCGGACGATGTCGCGAGGCAAGGCGTGTCGCTGGACGATCTCACACCGCACCGTCTGCGCAATGTCACGCCCGAAGCCAGCAAGGTTGCTTCATGAACAGCGCCATCCTGACGGCCGGAGGTCACCTGGCCGGGCGCATCCTGGAGACACTCGCTGAAGCCACGACCGATGCGCCGGGCATCACGCGCATCGCCTACGGACCCGGCGAGCGCTTCGCCCACAACCTCGTGCGTGAGGAGGCGCAGAAGCTCGGCGCGGTTGCGCGCACCGATGCCGCCGGCAATCTCTATTTGACGCTCAGTGGCCGCGATCCGGACCTGCCGGCTTTGGTCGTCGGTTCGCATCTCGACAGTGTGGCGCATGGCGGCAATTTCGACGGCGCCGCCGGCGTTGTGGCGGGCTTGGCGGTGATGGCCGAGTTGGTCGCGAAAGCCGTCCAATTGCCGCGCGATCTCATCGTGCTGGCCACGCGCGCCGAGGAAGCCGTCTGGTTTCCGCTGTCCTATCCGGGCAGCCAGGCGGCTCTTGGCTTGCTCGATCCGGAGGCGCTTGAAGCAAAACGATCCGACAGCGGCCGCACGCTGGCCGAACACATGCGAGAGGAAGGGTTCGACCCCGATGCGGTGCGGCGCGGGGTTCCGGGGATCTATGCCGCGCGGATCGCGGCCTTCGTCGAGGTGCACATCGAGCAGGGACCGCGGCTTGTCGCCGCTGGCGCGCCGGTCGGCATCGTCACCGGGATTGCCGGCGGGTTCCGCTATGTCGACGCCAAATGCCTTGGCGCCTATGCCCATTCCGGCGCCGAGCCGCGCTTCGCCCGGCATGACGCCGTGCTTGGCTTTGCCGATCTGGTCGCCGCGCTTGAGATCGAATGGGATGCGCTGGAGCGCGAAGACCATGAGGCGACAATCACCTTCGGCCGTGTGCAATCCGATCCGACACAGCATGGCGGCAGCCGGGTTCTGGGCGAGCTCGGCTTCACGCTGGATGTGCGCAGCGCCGAAGCGACGGTTCTCGAACGTGTCGAGGCGCGGCTTCGGACTATTCTGGCTGAAGTTAGCGCCAGGCGGGGCGTAGCGTTCGAACTCGGGCAGCGTTTCACTTGGGAGCCGGCGACGATGTCGGCAGATTTGGCCGCCAAGCTGGATCGCGCCGCTACCGAATTGCAGATGCGGGCACCGCATGTGCCGAGCGGGGCGGGACACGACGCGGCGACTTTTGCCGGCGCCGGTATTCCAACCGCCATGGTCTTCGTGCGCAACGAGAACGGCAGCCACAACCCGCATGAAGCGATGGAGATCGCCGACCTCGATGAGGCGATCCGTCTGCTCTTCCGCTTCGTCACAGACTTCGACAATCCCTTGGATCAGCCATGAACCTCGCCAAGACCGCCTTGCTCGTCATCGACCTGCAGAACGAATACCGCCCCGGCGCGGCTTGGCCGGTCGTCGGCTATGACGCGGTGCTCGCCAACACCGCCGCGCTGATCGGAGCCGCCCGTGCGGCGGGCGTGCCCGTCATCCATGCGCAGGCCTGGGTGAAGCCGGAGGAACGCGACGGCTATGCGCGGCAGGAAGAGATCCTGACCGAGGAATTCCGCTCCGCGGTGGCGGGCAGCAACGGCGCCGAAATCTGCGCCGAGGTGGCAGCGCTGCCCGGCGACATCGTCATCCACAAGCATTGGCCAAGCGCCTTTCGGCGGACCGATCTTTCGCAGCGGCTCGCCGCCCTTGGCATCGAGACCCTGATCGTCACCGGCGTGCTCACCGACAGCTGCGTGACCGCGAGCGTCTTCGACGCGGTTTACGAGGGGTTTCGCGTCTGGCTGGTCAAGGACGCCTGCGGCAGCATGACGGAGGCCATGCACCGCACCGGCATGCTCGACATGGCGAACCGGCTTTATGGCGGCGGCATTCTTCGCCATCCCGAGGCGCTGAAGGCGCTGGCCGACCACCCCTTCGACGGCTGGCGCTGCACGCGGCCGGTGGAATTTGCCTACACGCTGGAAACGGTCGATGGAATTTACGAGGCGCTGTGATCGGCGCCGCAGTTGCATGCGCCTCTGACGATCGGCTTTGAGGCCGAAGGCTTGAGAACCGCGCCAGGCAGCGCTCCAGTGGCTCTCCCTTTTCGCCACACCGATACGCCGTTCACAAAGACATGCTCGATACCGGCGGCGGGCCGGCGCGGTTCCTCGAAGGTGGCGGTGTCGATGATCGTCTCGGGATCGAAGACGACGAGATCGGCGAAGTTGCCTTCGGCCAGCAGGCCGCGTTGCGCGATGCCGAATTCCTTCGCGGGCAGCCCGGTCATGCGGAATACGGCCTCCTCCAGGCTGAACAGGCCGACATCACGCGCGTAGTGCCCGAGCACGCGCGGAAATGTGCCCCACAGGCGCGGATGCGGATGGATGTCGTGCGGCAGGCCGTCCGAGCCGATCATGGTGCGCGGATGCGCGATGATGTTGCGCACATCGTCCTCGTCCAGCTGGAAATAGACGGCGCCGGCCGGCAGCAGACGCTCGCCGGCCTCGCGCTCGGTGCAGTTCCATTCGCGCGCGATGTCGGCGATCTCGCGCCTCGCCATCTCCGGATGCGGGTCGGACCAGGTGATGAGGATCTTCAGCCCGGTGTCGCAGCGCTCCAGGCGCAGCACCGTGGAACTCGCGGCATAGGGATAGACGTCCATGCCGATATCCATCGCCTCGCGCGCCCGGTCGATGCGCTCCAGCGAGGGCCGGCTCTTGCCGAAATTGGCGCGGCCGGTGCACTGGTGGTGCGAGATGAAGAGCTTGCCGCCGGCGTGATCGGCAATGTCGATCGCTTCCTCGATGGCTCCGTCCATCGTCTCGAAATAGTTGCGCGTGTGGGTGACATAGGGACCACCCAGGCCTGCCGCCGTGGCGGCCAGAGCCTTGACCTCGTCGGTCGAGGAGTTGACGGCCGGTGGATAGTCGAGGCCGGTGCTGAGGCCGAACGCGCCTTCGGCCATCGCTTCGGCAACCGCTTCCTGCATCGCCGCCGTTTCGGCTTCGGTGGCCGGACGATCGGTCACCGGCATGCAACGCTGGCGCAAGGTGGTGTGGCCGACAAGCAGGGCGGCGTTGGTGGCGATGCCGCGGCGCTTCAGCTCGGCGACATAGTCGGCAAAACGGTCGAAGCGGAAATTCTCGCGGCCGCCGACCAGCGTGAAGGGCGGCGGTGGGGTCTTGTCGAGCAGCAGCGGCGCCAGGCTGACACCGCAATTGCCGGCAATCACCGTGGTGACGCCCTGGCTGATCTTCGGGTCCATGCCGCGCGGGGCTAGCAGCGCGCCGTCGTCATGGGTGTGCACGTCGATGAAGCCTGGCGCGACCACCTTGCCCTTCGCGTCGATCTCCTCGACGCCCTGCGCATCGTCCAGCCGACCGACCGCCGTGATCCTGTCGCCAGTGACGGCAATGTCGGCCCCGAAGGGTTTCGAGCCGTCGCCGGCGATCAGCGTCGCGTGGCGGATGACAAGATCATAAGGCATTGCATAAATTTCCTAAGCTTCCGGATTAGCCGCGATCTCCTCGCGGCGATGCGCGACATAGGCGTCGAGCTCCTCGCGGATCGCGGCGTCCATCACCGGCTCCTCGTAATCGTGCAAGGCCTGCTGCCAGAGCTCGGTCGCCCGCTCCAGCGCGTCCTTGCCGCCGGCTTCCTGCCAGGCGCCGTAATTCTGCCAGTTGGAGAGCATCGGTTGGTAGAAGGCGGTGGTGTAGCGCGACATGGTGTGCTCGGCGCCGAAGAAATGGCCGCCGGCCGGCACCGACTTGATCGCCTCGAAGCCGAGGTCGTCCTCCTGGAACGGCAGCGGCCGCAGAAACTCCATCATGTTCTGCAGGATCTCGACGTCCAGCACGAGCTTTTCGTAGGACGCTGTCAGCCCGCCCTCCAGCCAGCCGACGGCGTGATAGATCAGATTGGCCCCGCCAAGCACCGCGCCCCAGGTCGCCATTTCAGTTTCGTAGGCCGCCTGCAGGTCGACGACGTTGGAGGCATTCGCGTTGGAGGTGCGGTAGGGCAAATTGTAGCGGCGCGCCAACTGCCCGGCGATGATGTTGGCCTTGGCGTTTTCCGGCGTGCCGAAGGCCGGCGCGCCCGACTTCATGTCGACATTGGAGGTGAAAGCGCCGTACATCACCGGCGTGCCGGGGTTGACGAGCTGCGTCAGCGTCACGCCGAACAGCGCCTCGGCATTCTGCTGGCAGAGCGCGGCGGCAAGCGTCACCGGCGTCATCGCGCCCATCAGCGTGAAGGGGGTGACGGCAACCGACTGGCCGTATTCGGCCATCGTCATCAGCCCCTCCGCCATCATCTCGTCGAAGCGGCGCGGCGAGTTGACCGAAATGATGGTGGTGACGGCGGGGTCCCGCGCCATCTCATCCAGCGTCAGTCCGCGCGCGATCGCCATCATCTCGATGCCGTCCAGCGCCCTGCCCCGCCCGATCGCCGAGACGTGGAAACATTTGTCAGTCAGCGTCAGATTGGCGAAATAGGTGTCCATATGCCTTGTGTTCGCCGGCAGCTCGATCGGCGCGCAGACCTGGTTGCCGAGCATATGGATGCAGTTGAAATGCTGCGCCAGCCGGACGAAGTCCTGATAATCTTGCATGTTGCCGGCGCGGCGGCCGCGCTCCATGTCGTGCACATTGGGCGGTCCGGCCACCAGCGTGAAGTTGATGGTGCTGCCGCCGAGATGGATGGCTCGAGCCGGATTGCGCGGGGTAAGCGTGTAGCTGCTGCGCGTCGACCGCAGCGCTTCCTCGACCATGCCGCGGTCGACCCGCACATTCATCGACCCGTGATC
>NZ_RZRY01000426.1:0-5562 GCF_003998035.1 Mesorhizobium sp. M2A.F.Ca.ET.039.01.1.1
TGTTCGAGCGGCGCCACATCGCCGCCATCGACAAACCGCCGCCCGTCAATCCAAGTCGAAGGTACCCCCGCTGCTCTCCCGATCAGATGAGCCTCGACTATGTCTAACTTTCCCCGGACAGCCCTGCCCCTTGTGGGGGAAGGTGGCCGCGCAGCGGCCGGATGAGGGGTGCTCCAGGGAAAGCCAGCGTCTCACTCCGCTGGAGCACCCCTCATCCGTCTCGGCGCTGCGCGCCGATCCACCTTCCCCCACAAGGGGGGAAGGAAGAATCACCGCCTCACCACCACATGCGGTGCAAACGTCTTCACCGCGTCCAACAAGTCCTGTCCCCGCACGTCGAGCGAGGAGATTTCCATATGCACAATGTTCCGGCCGAAAGGCATCAGGCCGAAGGCGTTGGCGGAGGAATAGCGGATTTCGTCGGGCGGCTCGCCGGTGAGCTCGAAATTGAGCATCGCCGCGCCCTTGCCGCCGGCGGCAAGCCGCACGCTCCGCACCTTGCTCCACGGCACCAGCACGTCGCCGGCGCGAGCATCGCGGAAACCACGCTGATCCAAGACGACCTTGACCGAAGTGTCGAAAGCGCCGCGCGCGATAAAGGCGCCGAGCCCGAGACAAGCGGCGGCGAGCAGCGCGATCCACAGCACATGCCCTCCATCCGCGCCCGAGGCCACGCCCTGCAGCGCGCCGAAGCCGAAGACGCCGCCGATCAGGAACGGCCCGAGCGCCGGAAAGATCTTTCCCGACGGGCTGTTGCGGAGTTCGAGCGGCGCGGCCATGGCCCTGGCACTCAGCGCTCCGCTTTCAGCAAAGTCCAGATCCAGCCGACGAAGGTCAGCACCAGGAACGGATAGCCGAGCGCCGGCAGCGGCGACGAGGTGGGCAAAAGCGGCGCGCCCCACAGGATCATCAGCACCGAAACAGTGAAGAGCGCGGCGGCAATGAGCCCCGTGAGCCGCATCCAGAGCGCGAAGGTGGCCTGCGCGCTAACCATGACCAGCCCCGCCGCCCACAGCGCAATGCCGCCGGCATAGGAAGGCACTGAGGCCTGCAGGCCCGCCGCATTGCCGGCCAGAAGCAGGCTTTCGCCGGCGAGGAAAGTCAGGAAGCCGGCCGCGACGAGATCATTGCCGAGCCGCTGGTATTTTATCGTCAGCAGCGCCGCGGCGACGACGATGCCCGCGCCGTCGATGGTCCACAGCGTCTCGCGCAGCGCGTCGCTGCCAACGAAAGTGCCCGCCATGCCCAAAGCGCCGCCAATGGCGAGGCCGATCGCGGCGACGGTGTCCGAGGTGGAGCGCATGTGATGTCTCCCCAAGCCCGGGGAGAGGATACAACGAGGTGGGGAGATGGTGAAGTGTGAAGCCAGCAAGAGGTTACTAGTCCGAAGAGCCAACGATCAAGCGACGGTTGCGTCGCAGCGCGCTGATTCCGATTTCCGTTACGATCGCCGCGCGGCACTCCAGATCGCTAGCGCCTTACCCTACGGCCGGATTGGTGAAGGCGGCCTCGCCTAAGCACAAGGCGCACGCGATGTTGCGTAAAAGACGGCCCTAGCCGCCAAACTTGTCCCTAAGCAGGACATGAATTCGCTTCAAAACCATCAGAAGAGAGAGGAAGAAGTTGATAGCAATTGCGGTTGCCAGCGTTTCCAATATCCGCTGCGTAATGCCGCATGTGAATAGCAGGCTTGTAAGCAAAAAAACGATTACCAATGACGAAACTATAGTGAATGAAATATTGGAAAAAGACTGCCTTAAAAGCCTATCTCTCAATTCCTTGTTGGCGCCGCGTGAAGAATCAGCAAATGAGTATATCAATACAAGCACGTTAAAGAGAAGTCCCGCAAATATAGCAAAAACAGATACTAGCGTTCCTACGTATGCATCTGGTATCGAAAACCCGAGAGCCCATGCCAGTAACGCCAAAGCTATTGGCGCGCCTAGCATAACCAGGTAATCTGCAACGCTAACTTTATCTGTGCCTTCGTCCTTTAGAGTAGCAAAATGATCGCGTACGATCATTCTAATATCGATTTTGCTAGTCATAGCATTATACCGCCGCGCTTTGCTATTTCGGCGACTATCTCCTTGAATTCTTTGGCAAGGCTGTCCCTAGTTGGATGACCATCGGGTCCAAACTTTACGTCATCAGTGATGTCGAACGAACTATTGATGCTATTTGGCTTTGTGAGATTTATCTTCCGTATTTCGCCACCAACTCGGATCTTGGTGGTAACAACGTCAAACCCATGCTCGCCGAACTCGAAGACATCGTCCAATTCTTTCTGTCCATTGGCAAACGCAATTAGACCGTCCTTCTTGAAGAGACCGTTCGAAGGACGAACGGAATAAGAGAACACGCCCGGGTACGCCTTTTTTATCCCCCCAAAAGCATCAGCAATATCCGCCGGTATCTCATGCTTCTCAACAGTTATTTCTTATACACTCCCTGTTTTCAAATATTCCTTAAGAGCATCCGCGAGTGTCATACTTCTTACGTGAAGGCGATAGTCTGGGTAATATTTCTGTAGCTGGCCAGCGATTGCGCCCTCAAACAGACTCTTTACGCCATTCAAACCAGATTGCTGCAAACACAGGATTCCTCGGGTTTCATTTGGAGGCAGCTCGAGGTGAAAATAAAATGGCGAGGGCAGCGATTCGGTCTTCTTTTTCTTGTAGGTGGTTTTGCCGCTGTCGGCGTCGATGATGTCTGACGCCTGGCCATAGTCGCCAGCAAAGACCATGCCCGTCAAGGCGCCGGTGTTGGCTGGCTTGTCCAAGACCACTTTGAAGGTCTTCTGAAAGTGAGCGACCTTGCTATATGTGACCATCTTCTGGAGATACTTCAGAATCGTATCTCGAAGGTCGGCCGTCCCGTCGAATGAACCAAATTTCAGGTTCTGCTTTGACGAGGCATTGAGTTTGCGCACCTCTACTAGATACGCCACAACCTTGCATCGCGGCATTATTCCCTCCCCCGTTCGAGAGGGAAAATAACTGAGTCATTCTACGCTGTCGTCAGGGAATTTGGTCTTTTATACAGGTATGCGCGCGACACGACCCTTTATCTCTGTCGGGTTTTCACCGGCCATTGCCAGTTATCCCCAGAAAGCCCGTCGTACCCGCGAATCGCGGGTCGGGACTCTTGTGTTAATTGATCGAGTCACCTTTCAATTCCGGCTCCAGCGCGATGGAGGGGAGTGATTCGACCCTTGCAAAGCGATCACACTCCCGCCCCACCGGGCGTCGCTGGATGGCGCATCCCGCTGCGGGTGCCTTCTTCCCCGAGCCATCCGGGGAAGTCGTGGTGGGGGCGGCTTGGTAGCTGGTCCGGGCTTCCGACCTTGGGTCCAGTGGGTTCGAATCCCACCGCCTCCACCGACTCAAGATGTAACCAGTTTGGTTACATCCCGTAAATACGTTTGCGCATAGTCGGGACAAATTGTCCCCCGGCCAGAATTGCCGGCCTTTCGGCAGATTTCATGACTATTCGGCCATATCTCAACCGGCACCGATGTAGCCTTGCACATCTACTATTGCAGCCGTGTGATAGGGATTGGTGTGTCAGGGAAGCGTAGCAAGACAGTTACGTGCCCGCTCCACCGAGCAAGCTCAGAGCCGCGCAGCCGGTCCTCACTGCCTGCGGGCAACTCTCCTGCTAGAAGCCCGCGGTCGATTCGCGGGGCCGACATTTTAAATGCTGCACGACAAAACGATCGCCGGGGCCCTCAATCCCCCATCTTCAGCGCCTGGATAAACGCTTCCTGGGGAATATCCACCTTCCCAAACTGCCGCATCCGTTTCTTGCCCTCTTTCTGCTTGTCCAGCAGCTTGCGCTTGCGGGTCACGTCGCCGCCGTAGCATTTGGCGGTGACGTCCTTGCGCAGCGCCGAGACGGTCTCGCGGGCGATGATGCGGCCGCCGATGGCCGCCTGGATCGGGATCTTGAACAGATGCTGCGGGATCAGCTCCTTCAGCTTCTCGCACATCTGGCGCCCGCGCTTTTCCGCCGCCGAGCGGTGCACCAGCATGGATAAAGCGTCGACCGGCTCGTCATTGACCAGGATCGACATCTTCACAAGGTCGCCCTCGCGATAGTCGGTCAAATGATAGTCGAAGGAGGCGTAGCCCTTTGAGATCGACTTCAGCCGGTCGTAGAAATCGAACACCACCTCGTTGAGCGGCAGGTCGTAGGTCAGCATGGCGCGTTTTCCCACATAGGAGAGATCGGCCTGGATGCCGCGCCTGTCCTGGCAGAGTTTCAGGATGCCGCCGAGATAGTCGTCGGGGGTCAGGATCGTGGCGCGGATCCACGGCTCCTCGATCGAGGCGATCTTGACCACGTCGGGCATGTCGGCCGGGTTGTGCAACTCCTTCACCGTGCCGTCGATGAGGTTCATGCGGTAGACGACGGAGGGCGCGGTGGCGATGAGGTCGAGGTTGAACTCGCGCTCCAGCCGCTCCTGGATGATCTCCAGATGCAACAGCCCGAGGAAGCCGCAGCGGAAGCCGAAGCCGAGCGCGGCCGAGGTCTCCATTTCATAGGAGAAGCTGGCGTCGTTGAGGCGCAGCTTGCCGACGGCGGCGCGCAGGTCCTCGAAATCGGCGGCGTCGACCGGGAACAGGCCGCAGAACACCACCGGCTGCGCCGGCTTGAAGCCTGGCAGCGCCTTCTGCGTCGGGCGGCGGTCCTCGGTGATGGTGTCACCGACGCGGGTGTCGGCCACTTCCTTGATAGAGCCGGTGAAGAAGCCGAACTCGCCGGGGCCGAGCTCGTCGACATTGACGCGGGCCGGCTTGAACACGCCGGTGCGTTCGACGAGATATTTCGCGCCGGTGCCCATCATGCGGATGGTCTGGCCCTTCTTCATCACGCCGTCGATGATGCGCACCAGAACGATGACGCCGAGATAGGCGTCGTACCAGGAGTCGACCAGCATGGCTTTCAGGGGTGCTGCGATGTCACCCTCGCGCGGCGGCGGCAATTGGTGGACGATCGCCTCCAGCACGTCCGGCACGCCAAGGCCGGTCTTGGCCGAGATCAGCACGGCGTTGGAGGCGTCGAGGCCGATCACCTCCTCCACCTGCTCGCGGATGCGCTCGGGCTCGGCCGCCGGCAGGTCGACCTTGTTCAGCACCACGACGATCTCGTGGTTGTTGTCGATGGCCTGGTAGACATTGGCGAGCGTCTGCGCCTCGACGCCCTGGCTTGCGTCCACCACCAGCAGCGACCCCTCGCAGGCGGCGAGCGAACGCGACACCTCATAGGCGAAGTCGACATGCCCGGGCGTGTCGATGAGGTTCAGCACATAGTCCTCGCCATTCTTGGCGCGGTAGTTGAGCCTCACGGTCTGGGCCTTGATGGTGATGCCGCGCTCGCGCTCGATATCCATCGAGTCCAGCACCTGCTCCTTCATGTCGCGCTCCTCCAGCGCGCCGGTGAGCTGGATCAGCCGGTCGGCAAGCGTGGATTTGCCATGGTCGATATGGGCGACGATGGAGAAATTGCGGATGTGGTCGAGCGGCGTCGTCATGCGGCGCGCTTTAGCAGGGGCGGGGT
>NZ_RZRY01000427.1:0-5557 GCF_003998035.1 Mesorhizobium sp. M2A.F.Ca.ET.039.01.1.1
CAATCTGGAAGGTAGGGAGATCGCCGCTGTGATCGGCGAGGACGACGAAGTGCCTGCCGACCCGAAAGTCCGGTTCGATCCGGCCGGCATCAACATCTATGCCGATTCCTGGCGCGTAGAGATGGGGGCCTAGATGGACAAAACCTGGAACAACAAGGCCTGGTTCCTTGTCCTGCCGGTTCTGGTGCTGGTGGCCTTCTCGGCCGTCATCCCGCTGATGACCGTGGTCAATTATTCGGTGCAGGACACGTTCGGCAACAACGTCTTCTTCTGGGCCGGCACCGAATGGTTCGAGGAGTTGCTGCACTCCGACCGGTTCTGGGAAGCGATGGTGCGCAACCTGATCTTCTCCTTCATCATCCTGGCGATCGAAGTGCCGCTCGGCATCTTCATCGCGCTCAACATGCCGAAGAAGGGCTGGGGCGTGCCGGTCTGCCTGGTGCTGATGGCGCTGCCGCTGTTGATCCCGTGGAACGTCGTCGGCACGATCTGGCAGGTGTTCGGCCGCAACGACATCGGCCTTCTCGGCTATTACGTCAATGCGCTGGGCTTCAACTACAATTATGTGCAGGACCCGTTCGACGCCTGGGTCACGGTCATCATCATGGATGTCTGGCACTGGACGAGCCTGGTCGTGCTGCTCTGCTATGCCGGTCTGGTCTCCATTCCGGATGCCTTCTACCAGGCGGCCAAGATCGACGGCGCCTCGCGCTGGGCGGTGTTCCGCTACATCCAGCTGCCGAAGATGCAGCGCGTGCTCCTGATCGCCGTACTGTTGCGCTTCATGGACTCGTTCATGATCTACACCGAGCCCTTCGTCGTCACCGGCGGCGGTCCCGGCAATTCGACGACCTTCCTGTCGATCGACCTCGTCAAGACGGCGCTCGGCCAGTTCGACCTCGGACCGGCGGCGGCGATGTCGCTGGTCTATTTCCTGATCATCCTGTTGTTGTCGTGGGTGTTCTACACCGTGATGACCAACTACGACGCGGAGCGCTGACAGATGACAGGCGCCAACGAGACGACACGCGTGAGCGAAACAGCGATCACCGAAGTGGGCAGCACGCTGTCGCAGGACGAGGTGGCGAAGCTGATGCGCCGCCGCGGCGAGGAAACGCGCTGGTGGTGGATCGTGCCGACGCTCTACATCGTCGTGCTGCTCCTGCCGATCTACTGGCTCATCAATATGAGCTTCAAGACCAATGCCGAGATCGTGTCGTCGCTGACGCTGTTCCCGCACAACCCGACGCTCGCGAATTACCGCACCATCTTCACCGACGCATCCTGGTATTCGGGCTACATCAACTCGATCACCTATGTGGTGATGAACATGGTGATCTCGGTGGCGGTGGCGCTGCCGGCAGCCTATGCCTTCTCGCGCTACCGCTTCCTCGGCGACAAGCATCTGTTCTTCTGGCTGCTGACCAACCGCATGGCGCCGCCGGCGGTGTTCGCGCTGCCGTTCTTCCAGCTCTATTCGGCCTTCGGGCTCATCGACACTTATATCGCCGTGGCGCTCGCCCACTGCCTGTTCAACGTGCCGCTGGCGGTGTGGATTCTCGAGGGCTTCATGTCCGGCGTGCCGAAGGAGATCGACGAGACCGCCTATATCGACGGCTACTCCTTCCCGCGCTTCTTCGTGAAGATCTTCATGCCGCTGATCGCCAGCGGCATCGGCGTCGCCTGCTTCTTCTGCTTCATGTTCTCGTGGGTGGAGCTTCTGATCGCCCGCACGCTGACCACGACTGACGCCAAGCCGATCGCCGCAACCATGACCCGCACAGTCTCGGCCGCCGGCATGGACTGGGGCCTGCTCGCCGCGGCCGGTGTGCTGACGCTGATCCCCGGCGCGGTCGTTATCTGGTTCGTCCGTAACTACATCGCCAAGGGCTTCGCCCTGGGGAGGGTGTGACCATGAATCTCGACTTCTCCTGGATGGCGTGGACCTGGCCGACGGCGGCCTTCTTCGGAACCATCCTGCTTCTGCTGTGCGGCATGGCGGCCTGGGAATACGTCTCGCCGGGCGGCAATCCGCGTATCGGCGTCCTGCGCTTCGAGACGACGCGCGGCGATCGCCTCTTCCTTTCGCTGCTCGGCAGCGCCTTCATCCATCTCGCTTGGCTGGGTCTGGTTGGGCCCAACCTGTGGTGGGCTCTCGCTCTCTCCGTGGTCTACGCCATTGGCGTGTTCCGATACGTATAGAGGGGGAAACAGTCGGAGCGGCCGCGTGCTGGCGGCCACTCCGGATCACACTTCAAAACCTAAGACTGGAGGAGACACATGCGACGGCAATTTCTTACATCGACGACCGCCCTTGTCCTATTGCTGGGGGCGGGCCACGCCTATGCCGGGATGGACGAGGCAAAAAGCTTTCTTGACAAGGAGATAGGCGACCTGTCGACGCTTTCGCGCGCCGATCAGGAAAAGGAAATGCAGTGGTTCATCGACGCCGCCAAGCCGTTTGCCGGCATGGAGATCAAGGTGGTGTCGGAAACCATCGCCACCCATTCCTATGAATCACAGGTGCTGGCGCCCGCTTTCTCGGCCATCACCGGCATCAAGGTCACGCACGACACGATCCAGGAAGGCGACGTCGTCGAGAAGATCCAGACCCAGATGCAGACGGGACAGAACCTCTATGACGGCTGGGTCAACGACTCCGATCTGATCGGCACGCACTGGCGCTACCAGCAGGTGCGCAACCTGACCGACTGGATGGCAGGCGACGGCAAGGATGTTACCAACCCGAACCTCGACCTGAAGGACTTCATCGGCACGTCGTTCACGACGGCGCCCGACAAGAAGCTCTACCAGCTGCCCGACCAGCAGTTCGCGAACCTCTACTGGTTCCGCTACGACTGGTTCAACGACGAGAAGAACAAGGCCGATTTCAAGGCCAAGTACGGTTACGACCTCGGCGTGCCGGTCAACTGGTCGGCCTATGAGGACATCGCCGAGTTCTTCACCGGCCGCGAGATCGACGGCAAGAAGGTCTATGGCCACATGGACTACGGCAAGAAGGACCCGTCGCTCGGCTGGCGGTTCACCGATGCCTGGCTCTCCATGGCCGGCAACGGCGACAAGGGCATTCCGAACGGCCTGCCGGTCGACGAATGGGGCATCAAGGTCGACGAGAATTCGCGCCCGGTCGGTTCCTGCACCGCGCGCGGCGGCGACACGAATGGACCGGCGGCGGTCTACTCGATCCAGAAATATCTCGACTGGCTGAAGGCCTATGCTCCGGCCGAAGCGCAGGGCATGACCTTCTCCGAATCCGGCCCGGTTCCGGCCCAGGGCGCGGTTGCCCAACAGATCTTCTGGTACACGGCCTTCACCGCTTCGATGGTCGACGCCGGCGCCAAGGCGGTGATGAACGACGACGGCACGCCGAAATGGCGCATGGCGCCGTCGCCGCATGGCGTCTACTGGAAAGATGGCATGAAGCTCGGCTACCAGGACGTGGGTTCCTGGACGCTGATGAAGTCGACGCCGACCGACCGCGCCAAGGCCGCCTGGCTTTATGCGCAGTTCGTCACCTCGAAGACCGTCGACGTGAAGAAGAGCCATGTCGGCCTGACCTTCATCCGCGAGAGCACGATTCACGACAAGAGCTTCACGGAGCGCGCTCCGAAGCTCGGCGGCCTGATCGAGTTCTACCGTTCGCCGGCCCGCGTCCAGTGGTCGCCGACCGGTACCAACGTGCCTGACTATCCGAAGCTGGCGCAGCTCTGGTGGCAGGCGATCGGCGATGCATCGTCGGGCGCCAAGACCGCGCAGGAAGCGATGGACTCGCTCTGCGCCGAGCAGGAAAAGGTCATGAGCCGCATCGAGAAGTCGGGCGTCCAGGGCGATATTGGCCCGAAGATGGCCGAAGAGCACGACCTCGCCTATTGGAACGCGGATGCGGTCAAGAAGGGCAATCTCGCGCCACAGTTGAAGATCGAGAACGAGAAGGAAAAGCCGATCACCATCAACTACGACGAGCTGGTGAAGAGCTGGCAGAAGTAACTGCATGACGTGGGCGCGTTCGCCCGCGTAAGAAATGCAGGGGAGGCGGCTTGGCCGTCTCCCCTGTTGCATGAGTAGTGGAGGGAATGGAATGAGCGGTTTTGTGCTGGCGATCGACCAGGGAACGACCTCGACCCGGGCGATCCTGTTCGACGACAAGATGAAAGTCGCAGGCACCGGCCAGCAGGAATTCGCGCAGCATTATCCGGCCTCCGGCTGGGTCGAGCATGATCCGGAAGATATCTGGGCAAGCGTTCTCGCCACGGTGAAGTCGGCGCTTAAGTCCGCCGGACGTACCGCTTCGGATGTGGCCGCGATCGGCATCACCAACCAGCGCGAGACGGTCGTGATCTGGGATAAGGCGACCGGCGAGCCGATCCACAATGCCATTGTCTGGCAGGACCGCCGCACGGCGCCGCTCTGCCAGAAGTTGAAGAAGCAGGGGCTTGAGAAAAAATTCTCGAAGAAGACCGGGCTGCTGCTCGATCCCTATTTCTCCGGCACCAAGATCGCCTGGATGCTGGACAAGGTGAAAGGAGCCAGGAAGCGCGCAGAGAAGGGTGAATTGCTTGCCGGCACGATCGACAGTTTCCTGATCTGGCGGCTGACGGGCGGCAAGGTGCACGCGACCGACGCGACAAACGCCTCGCGCACGCTGGTCTACAACATCGAGAAGAATGCCTGGGACGAAGAGCTGCTCTCGATCCTGAACATACCGGCAGAGATCCTGCCTGACGTGAAGGACTGCGCCGACGACTTTGGCCTCACCGAGAAGAGCCTTTTCGGCGCCGAGATGCGCATCCTCGGCGTTGCCGGCGACCAGCACGCGGCGACCATCGGCCAGGCCTGTTTCGAGCCGGGCATGATGAAATCCACCTACGGCACCGGCTGCTTCGCGCTGCTCAACACCGGTGCCGACCTTGTGCGCTCCAGAAACCGGCTTCTGACCACGATCGCCTACCGGTTGAACGGCAAGACCACCTATGCGCTGGAAGGTTCGATCTTCATCGCGGGCGCCGCCGTGCAGTGGCTGCGCGACGGCATCAAGGTGATCGGCAAGGCCGAGCAGAGCGGTGCGCTCGCGGCGACCGCCGATCCGGCGCAACAAGTCTATCTGGTTCCGGCCTTTGTCGGCCTTGGCGCGCCGCATTGGGACGCGGAGGCGCGCGGCGCCATCTTCGGCCTGACGCGCAATTCAGGCCCGGCAGAGTTCGCGCGCGCCGCGCTCGAATCGGTCGCGTTCCAGACGCGCGACCTGCTCGATGCCATGCGCAAGGACTGGAAAGGCGCTTCCGCCAAGACGGTGCTTCGTGTCGACGGCGGCATGGTGGCGTCCGACTGGACCATGCAGCGGCTGGCCGACATTCTCGACGCGCCGGTCGACCGTCCGACGATCCTGGAGACGACCGCCCTGGGCGCGGCGTGGCTTGCCGGGTCGAAGGCAGGCGTGTGGCCGAAGGCAAACGAATTCGCGAAGAGCTGGGCGTTGGAACGGCGCTTCAAGCCGGAGATGGATGCGGCTGCGCGCGGGGCGAAGCTCGCCGGATGG
>NZ_RZRY01000428.1:0-5545 GCF_003998035.1 Mesorhizobium sp. M2A.F.Ca.ET.039.01.1.1
GTCATGTGGTTCGGCTTCGACTGGCCGTCTAAGGCCGCGGTCGTGATCATCATGACCTTCTTCCCGATGCTGGTGAACACGGTCGCGGGGCTGGCCGCTTCCGGGCATATGGAGCGCGACCTGATGCGCACTTATGCTTCCGGCTATTGGCCGACGCTGGTCAAGCTCAGGCTGCCGGCGGCAATGCCTTTCATCTTCAATGCGCTGAAGATCAACTCGACTCTGGCCCTGATCGGCGCCATCGTCGCGGAGTTCTTCGGCACGCCAGTGGTCGGCATGGGATTCCGCATCTCGACGGAAGTCGGGCGGATGAACATCGACATGGTGTGGGCCGAAATCGCAGTTGCAGCACTGGCGGGTTCGGTCTTTTATGGCGTGGTCGCTCTCATCGAGAGAGCCGTCACGTTTTGGCATCCCTCTGTCCGAGGTGGATAGGGGCGGTGGGTTTGGGCACTAACTTCAGAGGGTAAAAACATGAAAAGACTGCTGATTTCCGCTTTGGCCGGCGCCATGTCGCTGGCCGCCTTCCAGGCGATGGCCGCCGACAAGGTTACACTGCAATTGAAATGGGTCACGCAGGCCCAGTTCGCCGGCTATTATGTCGCCAAGGCCAAGGGCTTCTATGACGCCGAAGGCCTCGACGTCGACATCAAGCCGGGCGGCCCGGATATCGCGCCCGAACAGGTGATCGCCGGCGGCGGCGCTGATGTCATCGTCGACTGGATGGGCGGCGCGCTCGCCGCCCGCGACAAGGGCGTGGGGCTCGTCAACATCGCCCAGCCCTTCAAGAAGGCCGGCATGGAACTGGTCTGCCCCAAGGCCGGACCGATCAAGACGGAAGCCGACTTCAAGGGCCACACCCTCGGCGTCTGGTTCTTCGGCAACGAATATCCCTTCTACGCCTGGATGAACAAGATCGGTCTCAAGACAGATGGCGGCCCGGACGGCGTCACCGTGCTCAAGCAGAGCTTTGACGTGCAGCCGCTGATCCAGAAGCAGGCCGACTGCATCTCGGTCATGACCTACAACGAATACGGCCAGGTGCTGGATGCCGGCTACAAGCCGGAAGACCTGATCGTCTTCAACTACTCGGCCATGGGCAACGACCTGTTGGAAGACGGGCTCTACACGCTCGAGGACAAGCTCAAGGATCCGGCCTTCGAGGACAAGATGGTGCGCTTCGTGCGCGCCTCGATGAAGGGTTGGAAATACGCCACCGAGAACACCGACGAGGCGGCGGAAATCGTCGTCGACGCCGGCGGCCAGGACGAGAACCACCAGAAGTTCATGATGAAGGAAGTGGCCAAGTTGGTCGACAACGCCGACGGCAAGCTGATCCCGGCCGCTTACGAGCGCACCGCCAAGGCGCTGCTCGACCAGAAGATCATCAGCAAGGAGGCAAGCGGCGCTTACACGACCGCGATCACCGATAAGGCGATCAAGTAAGCTCCGCGCTCAACGCGGAAGGTGGAAAGGGGCGGGCGACCGCCCCTTTTTCGTGTTGCGGTAAAATAATCGTGTGCCGGGATACATCCGGCGACCCAACCGTTGATTGGCGCATCCGCACGTCGGGGAGCCGTGGAGGATGCTGCAATCAACGGAGGTTCTTCATGCGCATCCTATCCGTGCCGATGCTTTCGGCCTTGGCCGTCTCGACCGCCTTCCTTCTCGCATCGCCGGCCATGGCCGAGACGATGAAGTTCAAGGCGACGCTCGATGGCGGCCAGCAGAGCCCGCCAGTCACCACCAAGGGCAAGGGGACCGCCACACTGACCTTTGACACGACAAGCAAGAAGCTCAGCTGGAACGTCAAATATTCCGGCCTCAGCGGGCCTGCCGTGGCTGCCCACATCCACGGTCCGGCGGACATGGGCGCGAACGCGGACCCGGTCATCCCGTTCAAGAAGCTGAAGAGCCCAATCAAGGGATCGGCGACGCTGACGGACGCACAGGCGGCCGATCTCGAGGCCGGCAAATATTATGTCAACGTCCACACCGCCAAGAACAAGGACGGCGAGATCCGCGGCCAGATCGAGAAGGCGATGTAGCACGGCGAATTGCATTGGCCTTTGAAGGCTGGCGGGACAGCGCCCCCCTCTGTCCTGCCGGCCATCTCCCCCACAAGGGGGGAGATCAGATGTCACGCCGGCTTTCGCCAATCACCAGCGTTTCAAAAGGGCGGGGCGATGGAACTGCTAATCTCCCCCCTTGTGGGGGAGATGGCCGGCAGGCCAGAGGGGGGCGCGAAGGATCGCTGCCTATACCTTGCAGGCACTCAGCTCTTGTTGCGGATCTGCGTCAGCGTGCGGGTCGGAGTGATCGCTTCGGGATCGAGCTTGATCTCGACGATCGCCGGCTTGCCGCTGGCCAGCGCGCGTTCGAAGGCCGGCGCGAAGTCGGCGGTCTTTTCCACCGTCTCGCCATGGCCGCCATAGGCGCGGGCGAGCGCCGCGAAATTCGGGTTCTTGAGTTCGGTGGCGACGACGCGGCTCGGATATTCCCGCTCCTGATGCATGCGGATCGTGCCGTAAATGCCGTTGTTGACGACGATGACGATGATCGGAAGGTCGTACTGAACAGCGGTCGCGAACTCCTGGCCGTTCATCAGGAAGCAGCCGTCGCCGGCGAAGGCTATCACGGTGCGATCCGGGAACAGTGACTTGGCGGCGACGGCCGCGGGCGTGCCGTAGCCCATCGAGCCGGAAGTAGGCGCCGCCTGCGTGCCGAAGCGGCGGGTGCGGTAGAAGCGATGCACCCAGGTGGCGTAGTTGCCGGCGCCGTTGGTGAGGATGGCGTCTTCCGGCAGGACCTTTCCAAGATGCTCAATAATCGGGCCCATCTGCACGGCGCCTGGGCCGGTCTGAGGGGGCGTCGACCATTCGAGATACGCGGCATGCGCCTTTTCCACCTCGGCCGCCCAGGAAGGACTAGCGGCGGGCTTGCATTTGGCGAAGGCCTCGACGAAAGCGGCGGGCGAGGCATTGATCGCAATCGTCGGCCGGTAGACGCGGCCGAGCTCGCCGGCGTCGGCATGGACATGCACCAGCGCCTGGTCGGGGTAGGGGCTTTTCAACAGCGTGTAGTCGGAAGACGGCATCTCGCCCAGGCGGCCGCCGATCAAAAGCACGACGTCGGCCTGCTTGATCCGCTCCGCGAGCTTGGGATTTATGCCGATGCCGACATCGCCGGCGTAATTCGGATGGAGATGGTCGAACAGCATCTGACGGCGGAATGAGCAGCCGACCGGCAGCGACCACGTCTCGGCGATCACGCGCATCTGCGCCACGGCTTCCTCGTTCCAGCGCGTGCCGCCGAGGATGACGAAGGGACGCTTGGCGTTGGCGAGCAGCATTTGCGCCGCATCGAGCTCGGCTTCGCCGGGACGCGTCTCGACCGGCGTGTGCGGAAGGGCTGCCGGAGCCTCGACCTCGCTGGTCAGCATGTCCTCGGGCAGCGAGATGACCACAGGGCCGGGGCGTCCTGACGTCGCGACCGAGAAAGCGCGGGTGACGAATTCGGGAATGCGCGCGGCATCGTCGATCTCGACCACCCATTTGGCGATGTCGCCGAAGAAACGCTTGTAGTCGACCTCCTGGAAGGCCTCGCGTTCCTTGGCGTGGCTGGCGACCTGGCCGATAAACAGGATCATGGGCACCGAATCCTGCATGGCGATATGGACGCCGGCCGAGGCGTTGGTGGCGCCTGGGCCGCGGGTGACGAAGCAGATGCCGGGCTTGCCGGTCAACCGTCCCTGGCAGTCGGCCATCATCGCGGCACCGCCCTCCTGGCGGCAGACGATGGTGCGGATCGAGGAGTCATGCAGGGCGTCGAGCACTGCGAGATAGGATTCGCCCGGAACGCAGAAGATGCGGTCGGTGCCGTTCGCCTCGAGCGCCTCGACGATCAGTTGTCCGCCGGTCTTCATTTTGCTTTCTCCAATTCGGCAAGGATTTCCGCGGTGTGCTCGCCAAGGCGCGGCGAGGAGCGCTCATAGACGAGCGGTGTGCCCGACATCACCATCGGCGCGCGCACCGAGGGCAGGCGGTTGCCATGGCCGTCGTCAAGGTCGAGCCGCATCCCGCGCGCGATGGTCTGCGGGTCGGCGAACATCTGGCCGATCGTGTTGATCGGGCTCGCCGGCACTCCGGCGGCCTCCAGCTTCGCCAGCAGCGAATCGCGGTCGAATGTAGCCAGCCTCTCGATAATCGTCTCACGCAACCTTGCGCGGTTGGCGACCCGCGCGGGGTTGGTGGCGAAATCCGGATTAGCGGGCAGATCGGCGAGACCGACCACGGCGCAGAACTTGCCGAACTGGCCGTCATTGCCGACAGCCAGGATAATGTGGCCATCCTTCACCGGCAGCACTTCATAGGGCGCGATGTTCATATGCGCATTGCCCATCTGCACCGGCGACTTGCCGGAGACCAGATAGTTGAGGTTCTGGTTGCCGAGCGCCGAGATCTGGCTGTCATAAAGAGCCATGTCGATGTGCTGGCCCTCGCCGGTCCTTTCGGCATGGCGAAGTGCGGCCTGGATGGCGATCACCGAATAGAGGCCGGTAAAGAGGTCGGAGATGGCGACGCCGGCCTTCTGCGGCTCGCGGCCCGGCTCGCCGGTAATCGACATCATGCCGGCCATGGCCTGGATGATGAAATCGTAGCCGGCGCGGGGCGCATAGGGACCGTCCTGGCCGAAGCCGGTGATCGAGCAATAGACGAGGCGCGGATTGATCGCCTTCAGGCTTTCATAATCGAGGCCGTATTTCTTGAGGCCGCCGAGCTTGAAGTTCTCGATCAGCACATCGACGGTGGCGACCAGCTTGCGCAGCGTCTCGGCGCCTTCGGGCTGGGAGAAATCGATGGCGATTGAACGCTTGCCGCGATTGCAGGAGTGGTAATAAGCGGCCGAGAGGTTCTCGCCGTCATGGCTCATGACGAAGGGCGGGCCCCATTTGCGGGTATCGTCGCCGCCGTCCGGGCTCTCGACCTTGATGACGTCGGCGCCGAGGTCGGCCAGCAATTGGCCGGCCCAGGGGCCGGCCAGGATGCGGGCAAGTTCGATAACGCGGATGCCTTTCAGCGGGGGTTCGGCCATGGATCACCGTGTTCTAACGAAAGGCAGCCTCTAGCAACCCGCACCGGTCGTGTCACGACCCCATGCAGTAGGCCAAGCCGGATCAGGGTTTCAGCACGCTGTCGGCCCAGGCGGCGAAATCGTTCATGACGGTGTCGCGGTTGATCTCGTTCAAGCTTTCGTGGCGGGTGTCGGCGTAAACCTTTGAAACCAGATTCGAAAAGCCCATCGCCTGCATGCGCTTTGCCAAATGATGCACGGCCTTGCCGTAGTCTGACGCAGGATCCTTCTCGCCGCCGAGAAGGTTGACGAAGAGGTCGCGCCGAACGCCGGCAAAGCTGGAATCCTTGCCGGCGTGCTGCGCCATGTTGACGACATCGCGCCACATCGAGATCGAGGCGTCCCAGCCGCAGAGCGGGTCGGCGACATATTTGTCGACCTCGATCGCGTCGCGCGAGAGCCAGTCGAATAG
>NZ_RZRY01000429.1:0-5539 GCF_003998035.1 Mesorhizobium sp. M2A.F.Ca.ET.039.01.1.1
GGTCGGCGTCGCGGCCGATCAGGCGCGGCGCGAGATGGTCGGCGAGAAGCCGCATCACCGACGAGCCGCCGGTGCCGATCGTGTAGCTGTAGCCGGTGCCCGTCGCGCCGTCGGAATCGGTGATGGTTACGATCGGCGTTTCCTGGCTGACGAAACTCTGGATGGCGTCCGTGCGCTTGACCTTCGGCACGAGGTCGACCATGCGCAGTTCGATCTTCTCGATTTTCGCCATGTCAGTTCCTCAGCGACTTGCCGGTTTCGGCGGAGAACAGATGCGCGCGGCTCAGATCGAAGCTCATGCCGATCCTGTCGCCAGCTTTCAGCGGCCTGGGATTGAGCATGCGCGAGACCCAGTCGGCGCCGTTGAACTCGGCGAAGACCAAAGTTTCATTGCCGAGCGGCTCGGTGATGCTGACCGGCAGCTCGACGCGGTGGACTTCGGTTTCGCCGCCCGAGCTCAGGCCGTGGCCGGTCGGGTAGAAATCATCCGGGCGGATGCCGAACACGACCTTGTCGCCGGCCGCCGTCTTCGACTTGAACTGGCCAGGCAGCGGCAGGCTGTCGCCGCGGCTGAAAACCAATCTGCCGTCGCTGACGGTCGCCTCGTGCAAATTCATCGGCGGCGAGCCGATGAAACCGGCGACGAAACGGGTGGCAGGACGGCTGAACACCTCGTCCGGCGTGCCGACCTGCTCGATATGGCCGGAGCGCATGATGACGATGCGGTCGGCAAGCGTCATCGCCTCGACCTGGTCGTGGGTGACATAGATGACCGTCGACTTCACCTTGGCATGCAGCTTCTTGATCTCGGTGCGCATCTGCGTGCGCAGCTTGGCGTCGAGGTTGGAGAGCGGCTCGTCGAACAGGAAGACGTCGGGATCGCGCACGATGGCGCGGCCCATGGCGACGCGCTGGCGCTGACCGCCGGAAAGCTGCGAGGGCCTACGGTCAAGCAGTTCGTCCAGGCCGAGGATGGCGGAGGCTTCCGCCACACGGCGGTCCATGTCGTCCTTGGCGGCGCCCGCGATCTTCAGCGAGAAGCCGAGATTCTCGCGCACCGTCATATGCGGGTAGAGCGCGTAGGACTGGAACACCATCGAGATGTTGCGCGAGCGCGGCGGCAGGTCGTTGACCACGCGGCCGCCAATGTCGATGTTGCCGCCGCTGATGTCCTCGAGGCCGGCGATCATGCGCAAGGTCGTCGATTTGCCGCAGCCCGACGGGCCGACCAGCGCGATGAATTCGCGGTCGGCGATGTCGAGATCGATGCCGTGCACGATCTCCATATTGCCATAACGCTTGGTGAGCTTTTTCAGCGAAACCGTTGCCATGAAGTTCAACCTTTCACCGCGCCGGAGGTGAGGCCGCCGACGAGGTGTTTCTGGACGATGTAGGTGAGGGTCAGCGCCGGGATGATCATCACCACGGCCAGTGCGCACATGCCGCGCCAGTCGATGGTGAACTCGGCCGTGTAGTCGAGCAGCCCGACGGGCAGCGTCTTGGAGTTGACGGAACGGGTCAGCTGCGAGGCCAGCGCGAACTCGTTCCAGCAGGTGAGGAAGGCGAAGATGGCGGCCGAGGCGATGCCGGGACGCGCCAGCGGGAATTCGACCTGCCAGAAGGCCTGCCAGCGCGTGCAGCCGTCGATCTGCGCGGCCTCGGCCAAATCCTTCGGCACCTGGCGGAAAAAGCCGTCGATCAGCCAGATGGTGAAGGGGATGTTCAGCGCCACATAGGCGAGGATCATGCCGAAATGCGTGTCGATGATGCCGAGCCGCGCATAGACGAAGAAGAGCGGCAGCGACATGGCGATGCCGGGCACGGTACGGGTCAGCATCAGGCCGAGGAACATGCCCGACTTGCCACGGAAGCGATAGCGCGCGAAGGCGTAGCCGCCGGCCATGCCAATGGCGACTGCGATCACCGTCGAGGTGACCGAGATGATCAGCGAGTTGCGGAAATAGTCGAGCACCGGAATGCCGCCTTTGCCGATGCCGCTGAACATGGCGACATAGGCGTCGAAGGACAGCTCTTGCGGGATCCAGACCGGCGGCTTGGCCATGATCTCGACTGTGGGCCTGAGCGACGACAGCACGATCCAGATGCCCGGCAGGCAGATCAGCAGCATGGCCAGGAACAGGCCGACACGATGCGCCACGGTCAGCGTGCGGCGGATCAGCCGGGCGGAGGCGTTCTCGTCCATCATCACCACTCCGCGCCGATCTGCGCGCGCGCCGCGGCGAGCTTGTTGTAGAAATACACCGTGAAGGCGATCGACAGCAGGATCGAGAAATAGGCCATGGCGTTGGCCAGCCCCATGCGCGCGTCGCTGTAGGCGGTGCGCCCGACCAGCGTCCACAACAGCTCGGTGCGACCGGCCGGGCCGCCATCAGTCATGATCTTGACGATGTCATAGGCGCGCGCGACGTCGAGCGAACGGATCGTCATGGCGATGTAGGCGAAGGGCATGACGAAAGGCCAGGTCACATAGCGGAAGGTCTGCCAGGGCGTGCAGCCGTCGACGCGGGCCGCCTCGATCGGTTCCTTGGGCATGGCGAGCAGACCGGCCAGGATCAGGATGGCGAAGATCGAGGTCGACGACCAGACTTCGGCAATGGTGATGGCGGTGAATGCGAGGTGGCTTTCGATCAGCCACGGAATGGCGTCTTGGGTGATGCCCAGCGACTGCAGCGCGTTATTCACCAGGCCGATATTGTCGTTGAACATGAATTTGAACTGGAAGCCGACCAGGATCGGCGAGAACATCATCGGGAACATCATCAGCGTGCGCAGGATGCGCTGGCCGCGCGTCGCCTTCTCGACCAGCATGGCCAGGCCGAGGCCGAGCAGCATTTCGAGATTGAGCGCGACGGTGAGCAACAGAACGGTGCGACCGAACGCCCACCAGAAGTCCGGATTGCTGAGGATCGAGATATAATTCCGCAAGCCGATCAGCACGAAGAAGGTCTCGGGCCGGGTCAGGCGGAAGGGCGTGAAGCTGGAATAGAGCGACAAAAGCAGCGGCACGAGCACCACCGCCGCCAGCACGACGAAGGCCGGCAGCAGCAGGAGAATCGGCGCGGATGGCTTTAAGCCCTTCATCGGGATCCTGTCAGCGAGGTGATGTGATCCAGCCGCGGGCGATACCGAGGATGGCGTGTTTTGCGAGACTACGCGGCCGCCTCCCCGGGTTTGCGGGGAGGCGGTTGCGGGATGCGGCTGCCTAGAGCTTGCCCGCGTCCTGGAGGATTTGCGTTGCCTTGGCGGCAGCGTCGTCGAGCGCCTGCTTCGACGTCTTGTCGCCGAGGATGGCGGCCTGCAGTTCGGGATAGACGGCGTTGGATATCTCGATCCATTCCGGCGTCTGCGGCACCGGGAAGGCGTTCTTGGCGGCTTCCTGGAAGGCCTGCAGCACTTCGGTCTTGTAGGGATCGGACTTAGCCTGCTCGAGATCCCATTCCCAAACCTTGGTTCGGGTGGGCAGCGGGCCGGCCGCGGCTTCCAGCTTCTGGCTATCTTCATTGGTCAGCCACCAGACCAGCGAGGCGGCGGCTTCCTTGTTGGCGCAGTTCTCGGTCACCGAGAAGCCATGCGCGCCGGACCAGCCGGAACGCTTGCCGGACGAGCCCTTGGGCTGGACCTTGACGCCGACATTGCCGGCCACCTTGGACGACTTCGGATCATTGAAGAAACCGGCCCAGCCCGGCCAATCGAGGTTGATCGCCACGGTGCCGGAAGCAAAGCCCTGACCGAGATCGTCCCACAGATAGTTGGTGGTGCCGGCCGGCACCGCCTTGGCCTTGTAGAGGTTGACGAACCAGTCTAGCGCCTTGACGCCGGCCTCGGAGTTGAAGGCGGGCTTGCCGTCCTTGTCGAGATATTCGCCGCCATCGGCAACCACCATCTCGTAGAAGCGGCCGTTGATCGCCTCTTCCTTGCCGGCATATTGCGTGCCGTAGAAGTCAGGCGGGCTGGCGAAGAATTCGGCCTGCTGCGCCATCTCGTCGAACGTGTCCGGCGGAGCGAGCTCCTCGCCGTATTTGTCCTTGTAGGCCTTCTTCTTGGCTTCGTCCTGGTAGAGGCTCTTCTGGTAGTAGAGCGCCGAGACGTCGAACTGGGCGCGCGGCAGCATCACCAGCTTGTCGTCCAGCGTGCCGGCGGCGATGTTGGCTGGCACGAAGGCGTCGATCTCTTCCTTCGGCAGCAGCTTGGCGAGATCGGTGTAGATGCCCGGATATTGCGGCGCGAACGAGGTGTGGTTGGAGCCGACGCACCAGGTGATCGAGTTGGAGGCAATGTCCGACTTGATCTCCTTGTCGAGGTCGAAGTGGTTCTTCTTCGACAGGATGTTGACCTTGGCGCCGGTCAGCTTCTCCCATTCGGGAATGCGCTCGTAGAGCTTCTCATATTGTTGCCCGCCGATCAGCTTCGCGTCGATCGTCACGCCCGGAAATTTGCCGGGCAGATCGGCTGAAAACGCCGTGCCGCTCAGCAGCAAGCCGGCCAGGCCGGCGGAAACGCCTGAAAGCAGTCTCATCATGTTCTCTCCTCCCACGAGCTCGCGGCGACGGCCGGCCGGATGCGCAGCCGATCGCTTAAACTTCATTCATATGCAAATAGCATTTTCATTGCCGGGTCAAGACGAATGTGCTTTCAGCGGAACGAACTTCATGCATATATGCAGATCGAAATTCACTGGAGGGGCAGGTGGCCGACGAAGAAGACGGGGACCGCTACCGCGCGCCGGCGCTGGACAAGGGGCTGGACATCCTCGAGCTGCTGGCGAGCGTGGACGGCGGGCTGACCCAGGCGGAGATCGCCAAGCGGCTCGACCGCAGCCCGAACGAGTTCTACCGCATGCTCGACCGCCTGGTACGGCGCGGCTATGTCACCAAGATCGACGGCGACCGCTATTCGCTAACGCTCAAGCTTTTCGGGCTGGCGCAATTGCACGCGCCGGTGCGGCGGCTGGTGTCCTACGCGACGCCGATCATGCGGGATCTGGCCGAAACCTCGTGGCAGGCCAATCAATTGGTGGTGTTCGACCGCGGCGCCGCCGTGGTCATCGCCCAGCAGGAAGCGCCGCGCTACTGGGGTATCTCGATCCGGGTCGGCTCGCATATCAGCCTGTTCGACACCGGTTCCGGCCATGTGCTGCTTGCCTTCCGCTCGCCGGAGGAGCGCAAGATGATGATCGCCGAGCATTTGCAGAGCACCGATCAGCTCAATTTGACGCCGGAGTTCTTCGCCCGCCTCGACCAGGTGCGCGACCGCGGCTACGAGATGATGGCATCGCTGCAGACCGCCGGCGTCTACAACCTTTCGACGCCGGTGCTCGGACCCGACGGCAGAGCCATCGCGGCGCTGACCATCCCCTACATCACCCTCGTCAACGCCCCCGCGGCGCCGGATATCACGCTGACGATTCGGCACCTGCAGGACGCCGCCGCGAGGTTGTCGCAGCTCGCAGGGTCGGATGTGCCGCAATCGTCGTAATTTCTTATTTGAATAATGGATTTTTAGGCGGGATATTGTCTGG
>NZ_RZRY01000042.1:0-18975 GCF_003998035.1 Mesorhizobium sp. M2A.F.Ca.ET.039.01.1.1
TGGCGCCGCTGGTGCTGCCCGAGGTGATCGTCGCCATCTCCATGCTGCTGATCATGCTGCAGCTGGGCCTCAGCCTGTCGCTGTTCACCGTGGTGCTCGGCCATGTGCTGGTCTGCATCCCCTATTCGATGACCGTCCTGACCTCCGGCTTCGAAGGCTTCGACCGCAGCCTGGAGGAGGCCTCCGCCGATCTCGGCGAAAGCGCCTTCGGCACTTTCCGGCGGGTGACACTGCCCATGGTGGCGCCGGCAATCATCTCCAGCCTGCTCGTCTGCTTCACCATCTCGCTCGACGAATTCATCATCGCCTTCTTCCTTACCGGCACCGAGGCGACGCTGCCGATCTACATCTGGGGCCAGTTGCGTTTCGCGGCCAAGCTTCCTGGTGTGCTGGCGCTCGGCACCTTGTTGCTGTTGGCGTCCTTCGCGCTGATGACAATTGCCGAAATCCTGCGCCGCCGCGCGGCGAGACGCACCCAGAACGAGGGAGGCCTCCATGCTTGAGCGGGTCCAGTCCGAGCGCATCCAATCCCACCGCACCATGATCGACATCCGCGACGTCACCCGCAGCTACGGATCGTTCAAGGCGCTGGACAACGCCTCCCTGGCGATCCGCGAAGGTGAGTTCTTTTCGCTGCTCGGGCCCTCAGGCTGCGGCAAGACCACGCTATTGCGCATGATCGCCGGTTTCGACACGCCGAGCAGCGGCTCGATCGCCGTCGACGGCCAGCCGATGGACGGCATTCCCGCCAACCGGCGGCCCACCAACATGGTCTTCCAGAGCTATGCGATCTTCCCACATCTCAATGTCGAGCAGAACGTCGCCTACGGGCTGAAGCGGCTGAAGCTGCGGGGCGGCGAAGAAGAACGCCGCGTCGAGGAGGCGCTGGCCCAGGTCTCGCTCACCGGCCTCGGCAAGCGCCGCGCCACCGAGCTTTCCGGCGGCCAGCGCCAGCGCGTGGCTTTGGCCCGGGCGCTGGTCATGCAGCCGAAGGTGCTGCTGCTCGACGAACCGCTCTCGGCCCTCGACAAGAAGCTGCGCGAGCAGATGCAGGTCGAATTGCGCCGCCTGCAGCAGGCGGTCGGCATCACCTTCGTGTTGGTCACTCACGACCAGTACGAGGCCTTGGCTATGTCTGACCGCATCGCCGTGATGTTCGGCGGCCGCATCGCGCAGGTCGCCTCGCCGAAGGAGATCTACCAGCGCCCGGTCAACCGCCAGGTCGCCGACTTCCTAGGCGGCATGAACTTCGTCAAGGCCGAGATCGTCGAGGAGAACGGCGCTTCGCTGGTGCTGGACACGCTGGGCTTCGGCCGCGTCAGGACCGACAAGCCGAAGGCTTTCATGCGCAACGGCGGCGCGGCGACGCTCGGCATCCGGCCCGAACGCCTGCGCGTTCTGTGGGACAATGCGTCGGCAAAATTCGAGGTCGCCGGCAAGGTCATCGAGCGGCATTATTTCGGCGAGATCACCCATTTGATCGTCGAGATACCGGGGCTCGAAAAACCGCTCTCGGTGACCGAGACCAATGATTTCGGCGCCGACGATATTCCGGTCGGCGCCCCGATTCGCCTCGCCTACGACCCCGAGGCCTTGGTGGCGATGGCCGACTGAATCTTTGCGGCAGCGATGCGCCCGGCGACGATCGCGCCCTCGACATAACCCGGGAAAGACGGCGAGACCTCAGAAGCGGCGAAATAGACCGGCGGCGCGCCGGCGAGGATCACGCGTTCGGCATCGCGCGCCGTCACATCGATGACGAGATCGCTATAGGCCCCGCCGCTCCAGCGGTCATGCGCCCAGTCACGCGCGCTGAAATCGACTATGTCGGCGGGCTGCGGGCCGAGCGCCTGGACAAGTCTGGCGGTGATTTCCGCCTGCAGCGCCGCCTCGCCGAGCGGATGCCAGCGCAGCGCCAGTGGCCCACCGACAAACACCACGAGCGCGGCATGGTCGGCATCCTTGCTGGCGTCGCAGGCAAACAGCCCGGGCTGGTCGCGCCACATGACCATGCCGCACAGGCCCCGCTCGCGCCAGAACGGCTTTGCGTAGCGCACCAGGATCTTGATCACCGCGCCGCTTTCCCAGACGCCGAGCGCGCTTGCCAGTTCCGCCGGCAAAGCCGGCGCGAAGTCGAGCTTGGCGGCCGTCGCCGGCGGCAGCGCGATCAGAACCTCGCGCGCTTCGATCGTGGCCGCGCCGGTGCTGATGCGAATGCCTTGCGGGGCGCGCTCGACACGCGTCGCCGCCTGGTTCAGGCGCAGCCGGTCGCCGAGCTCGGCGGCCAGATCCTCAGCCAGCGATTGCATGGTGTCGCCCAGAAAATACTGCAGCTCGAACACCTCGTTGGTGATGCGGCGATCATTGTCGATCAGATACCAGAGCGGCACTTTGTCCAGCGCCAGGCACCACAGGCCCTCGATCATCGAACGGAAGGCCGCCTTAGCGTCGGCCGTGTCCTTCTGGCGCTCGAGCCATGTCGCCACGGTCAGTCCGGCGATCGAGGCATCGTCCGGCTCGATCCTGTTCATGCGCTCGCGGATCGCCATCGCGACCTGATAGGTCCGCTCGGCTTCCTCGACCGACATCGACGGATGGGTGATGAACTCGCCTTCGATATAGGTCTCGACGAAGCTCTTGCCCCGCGCCTTGGCCAGCGCCATCAGCTCGGGCATGTCCTGGCATAGGAACTGCCCGCCGCTGTCGATCAGCTCGCCGAGTCCGTTGCGGACAGCCTCCACCCTGCCGCCGACACGATCGCGTGCTTCAAGGACAAGGAAATCGATACCCGCCCGGTTCAGCTCGAGCGCGGCGCATAAGCCGGTGAAACCGGCGCCGACGATGACGACGTCGGTTCTTTCAATGATGCTCTTCAATAGCCGGCCTTGATCTTCTCGAATTCGGCGACCATGCGCTGCTTGAGGTCCGGCGCCACCGGCTGCTGGAACAGCGTCTTGTCGAGGAACTTGTCGAGATTGTCGAAGCCGCGCTCGGTGAGCAGCTTCTGGTCCATCGCTGCCATGCCCGCGCTGTTGCCGTGACCGTAGCCGAAGGTCTTCACCATATACTCCGAAACGCCCGGCGCGTTGACCGCGCTCAGCAAATCATAGGCCTGGTCGAGCTTGCCCGGTGCATCCTTGAGCAGCACATAGCCGCACACCCAGGTCGAAATGCCTTCCTTGGTGTCACGGTTCATGGCGATCGGCATCCCCTGGCCTTTCAGCGTCACATAGGTCTCATTCCAACCCCAGACCAGGTCGACCTCATTGCCCGTGAAGGCCTGGTTGAGATCGGTGTCGTCGGTCCAGTAGAAGCGGACATTCTTGTGCACGTCGCGCAGGAAGGCGGAGGCCTCGCTGAACTGCTCGTCCGTCATCTTGGTCCAGTCCTTCAGGCTGATGACCAGGCTCGCCAGCGCATAGGCGTCGTCGACATTGTCACCGATGGTGACGCGGCCCTTGAACTTCGGATCGGCGAAGATCTTCAGCGATTGCGCCTCGTCCGCCGTCACCTTGTCGGTGCGGTAGAACAGTGAGGTGTTGCCCCAGTCGAGCGGCATGAACCAGGCCTTGCCGTCGGCGGTGGTGGCCAGATCCTTCATCGCCATGATGCCGGGATTGAGATCTTTCCAGCCGGCGATCTTCGAAGTGTCGAGCGGCTGCAGCAATCCCGCCTCGCGCCACTTCACCACGCTTTGCGAGCAGGGATGCGCGATATCGGCCTTGAAGCCGGCGCGCATCTTCTCGAAGGCCTCGTCCTCGTCGCCGAAGAAGAAGAAGGTCGGCTCGGCATTGTATTTGGCTGTGTAGGCCGGATGCAGCAGCGGGTCCTCGTAACCGGACCAATCGAAGACGACGAGGTCGCCGCCGCCTTCCGCAAGCGCATAGGCAGTGCCCGCGCCGACTGTGACGAGGGCGGCCAAGGCAAGGCGGCGAAGCATGGTCTTCATGGCGCGAAAAACTCCCCCATCGCGGACGAGTGACGGAAGTTAGGAGAATTCAGAAGCTTTGGCGAGCCCGCCTGGGTCGCGTCCAACCAATAGCTTCGAACCGATGACAGCCTCCAACTTGTGATCAAATCCGATAATTTTCGAACTCAGCGCTGCCCCTCATCGCCCTGCCGGGCACTTCTCCCCGTATAGTGACGGGGAGAAGGGGCTGGCCGCAACCTCGGCGCCTTACTTGCAACGTTCGAAATTGGCGAAACCATCGATGGGAGCGCCCCTCTCCCCGTCACTATACGGGGAGAGGATGCCGGCAGGCAGGTGAGGGGCGGCGCCAACGTTCGAAAAGCTATGGGCAAATTTGAACCTAAGCGATTGCCCTGGTTCGGTTCTAGGAAAAAACCGGGGCCACGAAAGCAGCATTCAATAGCCGGCTTTGATCTTCTCGAATTCGGCGATCATCTTGAGCTTGAGTTCCGAGGGCAGCGGCTGCTGGAACAGCGTCTTGTCGACCCACTTTTCGACGTTGTCGTAGCCCTTTTCCTTCAGCACCGCCGGGTCGACGCCCGCCATGCCCTTGGCATTGGCCTGGCCGTAGCCCCAGTCCTTCACCAACGTCTTGGCGACTTCCGGATCGTTGACGGCGTTGAGATAGTCGTAGGCCTTGTCGATGTTGCCTGGCGCGTCCTTGAACAGCACGTAGCCGCACACCCAGGTCGAGATGCCCTCGTCGGTGTCCTTCTTGGATTTGATCGGCACGCCGGCGGCGGCCGACTGCACGGTGGCGTCGTTCCAGGCCCAGGCGAGATCGACCTCGCTGCCCGAGAGCAGCTGCACGATGTCAGTGGTGTCGGTCCAGTAGGAGCGGACGTTCTTGTGCACCTGGCGCAGGAAGTCCGACGCTTGGCTGAACTGCTCGTCCGTCATCTTGGTCCAGTCCTTGAGCCCGATGGCGAGGCTGGCCAGCGCATAGGCGTCATCGACATTGTCGCCGATCGAGACCCTGCCCTTGTATTTCGGATCGGCGAACACCTTCAGCGACTGCACGTCCTTTTCGGCGATCTTGTCGGAATTGTAGGTGAGCTGGGTATCGCCCCAGTCCCAAGGCATGAACCAGGCCTTGCCGTCGGGCGTGGTGGCGAGGTCCTTCATCGCCATGATGCCGGGATTGAGGTCCTTCCAGCCAGTGATCTTCGAGGTGTCGAGCGGCTGCAAGAGCCCGGCTTCGCGCCACTTCACCACGCTTTGCGAGCAGGGATGGCCGAGATCGGACTTGAAGCCGGAGCGGATCTTTTCGAAGGCCTCGTCCTCGTCGCCGAAGAAGGCGAAGATCGGCGAGTCGCCGTTCTTCTCGACATATTTGCCGTGGAAGCTCGGATCCTCGTAGCCGGACCAGTCGAACACGATCAGGTCCTTGTCGGCGGCAACGGCGAACGCCGCCGCCGAAGCCGCGAGCGCGCCGCCAAGCGCCAGGGTCAGTGTCAGGCGTCGGCTGAGTTTCTTCATGCTGTTCCATCCTCTTTGGTTTGCCGGTCTTGTTTGGCCGGCTGTTGCTAACCCCGGTTTTTGCTAGCCCCAGTTCTCGCTAGCCAAAATGTTTGGGGAAGGCGGCGGCCAAAAACGCGTTTGCCGCCTGCAACGCCGTCTCTCGCGTGGTGTCCTCCGTCCCCATCATCAGCCGCAGCCACAGGCCCTCGAGCATGGCGCTGAGCGCGAGCGCGATGGCCTGAGGGTCATAGGCGTAGCCGCCGCTCTCCTTCAGCGTCGTGCAGAGATCGATGAAGACCTGCTGGTAATAGGCGTCGCGCGAGCTGCTCAGCGCCTGGTAGGTCGGCCGCGACTTGGCCTCGCCCCAGAAGGCGAGCCAGGCGGCAAGCTTGCGCTTGTTGCAGATCGAGCGGTCGAAATCGGCCCACACCAGCTGCTGCAGCTGTCTCGCCGGATCGTCGCCCGCCTTCTGGAGGGCGGTGCGCCAATGCGCCGAATACTCGTCATACATGTGCTGCAGCGTGGCGATGAGCAGCTTTTCCTTGCTCTCGAAATGGAAGTTGACGATGCCCCGCGACAGGCCCGCGCCGTCGGCCACGTCGGCCATCGTCGTTTCGGCGTAACCGCGCTTGGCCAGCGAATCGATCGTCGCCTCGATCAGCTGCAGCTGCCGGACCTCTTTCGAGGCCTTGCGGCCGCGCTTTTCGGCATCGCCTTTGGGTGCCGATTGAGTGTCGTTGTCGGTAGCCTCTGCGGTCTTCATATGGGTGACGGTCTCCAGCATCGCCGGCTATCCAACCGGCTTCCAACCGCGCAGATGAGTGGGGCGGTGCTCGCCACTGTCAAGCACCTTCTGCATCGCCTCCCAGGTCTTGATGTTCTTGTCGACATAGGCCGCGCCGACCGCTGCCGCGGCCTGCGCGTAGAGCGGCCCCTTGAGCCGCGAAAGCTCTTCGCGGCGACCTCGCGGTACCATGGATTTCGGTCGCGGATGGTGATGTCGGTGAAGCCGGCGCGCCGCATCGCTTCGGCGTAGCGCGCCGGCGAGGCCATGGCGAAGGACAGCCCTTCGGCCGCTATATAGGTCTTCATCTGAGGCGACGGCTCGCCGTCATGCCCGATCATCCAGTTCGACGCCGCGAAGACCCCGCCCGGCTTCAGCACGCGGGAGACTTCAGCGAACAGCGCGTCCCTGTCCGGCACATGCAAAAGCGCGTCCTTGGAGAAGACGAGGTCGAAGCAGGCATCGGCGAAAGGCAGCGGCCCCGGCGGCGCCTGGACGAAGCTGACGCGGTCCTCCAGGCCCTGCCTTATCGCCCCTCGCCTTGCCGCCTGGATCACCGGCTTCTCGACGTCGAAGCCGGTGGCGCGAGCCGCGCCGTGCTTTGCCACCAGATGCAGCGTGATGCCGCCGGCTCCGCAGCCGATATCGGCGATCGTCTTGCCCTTGAGCGACAGGCCTTCGATGACGCGGTCGACCTCTTCGGGGCCGCCCGGCGAAAGGTAGCCCTCGCCCCACAACGCTTCGAGAAAGCGAATGGCGGTGTCGTCATATTCCGGCTCGGCGTCAGCCGTTTCGATCATCGGATCTTCAACCCCAAATGCCGATGTGGATCAGTCCAGAATGCTGCCAAAGCCTAGCGCATCAACAGGAAAACGCAACATCATTTGTTGAACATTCATTCAAGATGGCTGGACAAAAAACCGTGAACCGTGCCAAATTCGGGCAATCGGGGAACAAAGGCACGGGCAATTCCAGGAAAAGCGTGAAGCGGTTTTCCGTCAGGAGTTGCGCAAAAACAGGAAGATAGGGCTACCGGATGGAGCTTCTGCGCGCTTGAAGGCCTGGGACGCGATCGTCATCGGCGGCGGACATAACGGACTGGTCAACGCCTGCTATCTGCAGCGCGCCGGCCTGGACGTGCTGGTGGTCGAGAAGAACGACTGGGTCGGCGGCGCGGCCACCAGCCGGGAGCTGACGCCGGGCTTCCTCTATTCCAACTGCTCCTATGTCTGCTCGCTGTTCCGACCCGAGATCATGCGCGATCTCGAGCTGCCGCGCTTCGGTCTGCAGGTGATCTCCTATGAAGGCGGCGCCGTGTTCACGCGCGACGGCGATTATCTCGCCAATTACCGCGACCACGATGCCCATCGTCGCGAGTTCGCGCGCTTCTCGAAGCGCGACGCCGAGGCCTATGATCGCTATTCGCGCGACGTCACGCGGCAGTGCCGCTTCATCCAGCCGCTCTTGATGCGCACCGCGCCAGACCCGACGAGCTTCAAGCCGCGCGACCTCGGCGAGCTGCTCTATCTCGGCAAGAAGTTCGCCGGGCTCTCGGCCGAGGAGATGGCGCTGACCCTGCGCTTCTGGACGATGTCGATCTCGGACTTCCTGGACGAGTATTTCGAGACCGAGATCATCAAGGCGAATTTCGCGCTGTCCGGCATCATCGGCACGGCGCTCGGGCCAATGTCGCCGGGCTCGGCTTATGTGCTGCTCCACCACTATATGGGCGAGGTCGACGGCTCGATCGGCGCCTGGGGCTATGCGCGCGGCGGCATGGGCGCCGTCACCAGGGCGCTGGCCGCCTCCTTCAAGGCTTCCGGCGGCACCATCCGCACGGGCGCCGAGGTCGATCATGTGCTGATCAGGAACGGCAAGGCCAAGGGCGTGGTGCTCGCCAGCGGCGAGGAAATTTTTGGCAAGCTCGTCATCTCCAACGCCGACGTCAAGCGCACCTTCCTGAAACTGGTCGAGGAGAAGGAACTGCCCGACATCTTCCTGCGCCGTGTCAGGAACTTCAAGATCCGCGGCTCGTCCGGCAAGGTCAACATCGCGCTGGATTCGCTGCCCGAGTTTCCGGCCCTGCCGAAGGATTCGCCGGTCTACCGCGCCGACATGCACTTCACCGATTCCATCGAACGCATGGAGCGCGCCTATGACGACTGGAAGGCCGGGCGCTGGTCTGCCGACCCCTTCCTCGACATGATGATCCCGACCACGCTCGACCCGACCATGGCGCCGCCGGGCAAGCACTTCATGAGCTGCTTCGTCCAATACGCGCCGCCCAAGATAGACGGGCGCGACTGGACCGACGCCGACCGCGACGGCTTCGCCGAAAGCGTGATTTCCCAGATCGCGCAATATTCGCCCGGCTTCCGCGATCGCATCGTCCATATGGAGGTGCGCACGCCGCGCGAGATCGAGGCCGAGGTCGGCCTCACCGAAGGCAATATCTTCCAGGGCGAGCTGACCTTCGACCAGCTGCTCTTCAACCGCCCGGTGCCGGGCTACGCGCAATACCGTTCGCCGATCGGCGGGCTCTATATGTGCGGCTCCTCCACCCATCCCGGCGGCGGCGTCATGGGCGCACCGGGACGCAACGCCGCCGCCGAGATCCTGCGCGATCTCGCCAAGCCGACCCTGCATATGAGCCCGGCCCATGACGTCATCTGAAATGAATTGGGACGCCATCGTCATCGGCGGCGGCCATAACGGCCTCGTCGCCGCCGCCACGCTGGCGAAATCCGGCCGCAAGGTGCTGCTGCTCGAAGCCGGCAACGAGGTCGGCGGCGCGGCACGCACCGAGGAATTCGCGCCGGGCTTTCGAGTCTCCGCGGTCGCCCATCTGCTCAACCGCCTGCATCCCGATGTGGTGAAGACGCTGGAGCTGGAACGCCACGGGCTGAAAGTCGAACGCGGCGATTTCGTGCCCTCGGTCGCGCTGTCCAAGGACGGCCCGCTTACGCTGCACGGCGCCTATGGCGAAGTGCTGACCGGCGCGAGCCCTTCGGAGCAAGCCGCCTGGAAGGAATTGCGTTCACAATTGCTGCGCTATGCCGGCGTGCTGAAGCCGTTCCTGTCGCGCCGGCCGCCGGACCTCGGCAACATGTCGCTCACGGAAATGACCGGGCTTGGCCAGACGGCGCTGGCGTTGAAGCGGCTCGGCAAGGAAGACATGCGCGACTTCCTGCGCGTGCTTCTGATGAATGTCTGCGACCTGCTCGACGAGCAGCTTTCGGACGACCGACTGAAGGGTCTGCTTGCCTTCGACGCGACGCTCGGCTCGCATCTGGGGCCGCGCTCGCCGACCTCCCTGCTCGGTCTCTATTATCGGCTTGCCGGCGAGATCGGCGGCCTTGCGGGCGCGCAAGTCCAGCCGAAAGGCGGCATGGGCGCCGTCGTTGCCGCCCTTCGCGCCGCGGCGGAGAAGGCCGGCGTCTCCATCCGTCGCGCTTCGCCGGTCGCCAAGGTGATCGTCGAGAAGGGCCGCGCCGTGGGGGTCGTTACGCAGAGCCGCGAGACGCTGCGCGCAAAGACCGTCGTCTCGGCCATCAATCCCGCAGCCACGATCCTCGATCTCGTCGGCCCGCGCGAGGTCGACACCGGCTTCGTGCGCAAGGTCCGGAATATCCGCATGAAGGGCGATGCGGCGAAGCTCCATCTGGCGCTCGACCGACCGCCGCAATTCTCAGGCATCGATGCCGCCGGCCATAAGGGTCGCCTCGTCATCGCGCCTTCGCCCGACCATGTCGAGCGCGCCTTCAACCCGTCGAAATATGGCGCGTTCTCGCCCGAGCCGGTGATGGAGATTACCTTGCCCAGCCTGGTCGATCCATCGCTCGCACCGTCCAGCGCCTGCGTGCTCTCGGCCGTGGTGCAATACGCGCCCTATGTGTTGAAAGAAGGCTGGACCGCCGGCAAGCCGCAATTCCTCAAGGCGGTCATGGGTCAACTCGAGACCTATGCGCCCGGCATCGGCGCGACGGTCCGCCACGCCGAGCTTCTGACGCCCGCCGACATCGAGGCGCGCTACCGCATGCCCGGCGGCCACTGGCACCATGGCGAAATGCAGGCCGACCAGATGCTGATGTCGCGGCCGGTCTCCGGCTGGTCGGGCTACGACACGCCGCTCGAAGGGCTGTTCCTTGCCGGCGCCGGCTCGCATCCGGGCGGCGGCATCTCCGGCGCGCCCGGCCTCAACGCCGCGCGCCGCATCATCGCGATGAGGGCATGAGAATGAAATTCGTCGAAGTAGCGCTCTACGGCGAAGGAACGCCGTCATGAACCATCATCCCACGACCAAGCCCTCGGCCGACACTCGTACAACCGCCCAATCCCACTTCCGCACGCTGCGGCTCGGCACGCCTTTCCAGCCGCGCATCGACGCGCTGGGGCTGAAGGAGGACTGGTACAATTGGGCCGGCTATCGCGCGCCGCATTCCCTGTGGGACGAGGAGCTCGAATATTTCGCCATCCGCAGCCAGGCGGCGCTGTTCGACATCTCGCCGATGACCAAATACCGGATCGAAGGCCCAGACGCCGAAGCCTATCTTGACCGCGTCACGCTGCGCGACGTGACAAAACTGAAACCCGGCCGCGTCCACTACACCGCCTGGTGCGACGACGACGGTTTCGTGCTCGACGACGGAACGCTGTTCCGGCTCTCGCCGACGCGCTTCCGCCTGGGTTCGCAGGAGCGGCATCTGCCCTGGCTGCTCGACAGCGCGATTGGCTACGAGGTCAGCGTCGAGGAAGAGACCGAAGCCGTCGCCGGCCTCGCGCTGCAGGGCCCGACCTCCTTCGCCATCCTGCGCGACGCGGGCTTCGCCGGCATCCAGCGGCTGAAAATCTTCGACCTTGCCGAATTCGCGCATGACGGTGGCACCGTGACCATCTCGCGCACCGGCTTCACCGGCGATCTCGGCTACGAATTGTTCGTGTCGGCCGACAAGGCGCTGAGCCTTTGGGACCGGCTGATGGCGGCGGGCGAGCTGCGCGGCATCCGCGCCATCGGCTACACCGCGCTGAACCGCGCCAGGCTAGAAGCCGGGCTGATCGTCGCCAATGCCGACTTCACAGCTGCCGAGCACGCCATTCGCGCCGACCGCCTGCGCATGCCCGACGAGATCGGCCTCGGCTTCATGATCGATTCGGACAAGGGCCACTTCAACGGCCGCCGCGCCATCCTCGAAGCGCGCGGCAGGAAGAAGCTGCGCCATGTGCTGGTTGGGCTGGAGATCGAAGGCAACATCCCGGCCGAGCATGCCATCGTTTACTACAGGAAGAGCCAGGAGGTCGGGCTGGTCAGCGCGGCGATGTGGTCGCCCATGGCCAAGCGCAACATCGCGCTCGCCTCCCTGCAGCGGCCCTATGGCGACACGATCGTCGACGATCTCTGGGTCGAGATCTACGCCATGCGCGAGCTGCAGTACCAGAAGCTGATGAAGAAGGCGAAGGTGGTGCCGCGGCCCTTCATCAAGCTCGACCGCCGCACCGCCAACCCGCCGGCGGACTTCTGACGATGGCAAGCGAAGCGGAAGACCTCGAGGCGGAAGCCGCCGAGCAGTGGCAGCTGGTCAACACGCCGCTCGGCGAGATGTGGTCCGGCCGCACCCGCTACGCGGCGGCGATGTATTTCTTCAAGCGCGGCGAGATGAATGCCGAGACGCTGGAGGTCTACCGCATCTGCGCCCGGCTCGATCAGGAGGACCCTCTGCCGGTCATCCGCGACCGCGGCGTTGGCAAAGACTGGCTGAAGCGAATGGGTTACGCGCAGTAGGCACGCTTCACCCTATGGTTCTTTCCAACACACTCAGCCAGTTGCGATAAGCGATCTTCTCGATCAGCGCGCGTCCGAAACCGCGCGCCGCGAGCGCATCGATGAGCTTGGGCAGGCCGGCGACGTCGCCGATCGGGGCCGGGATCATGGCGCCGTCGAAATCGGAGCCGAGACCCACGCCGTCCTCGCCCAGCGCCTGCAACAGCGAATCGATGTGGCGCACCATGATGTCGATGCTGGTGTCGGCGTTCATGCGGCCATCCTCGCGCAGGAAGCCGGTGGCGAAGTTAAGGCCGACCATGCCGCCCGATTCGCGGATCGCGCCGAGCTGCCAGTCGGTCAGGTTGCGCGAATGGCCGCAGATCGCATGCACGTTGGAATGAGTCGCGACCAGCGGCGCGTCGCTAAGCTCGCACACGTCGCGAAAACCCTTCTCGTTGAGATGCGACAGGTCGATCATGATCCTGAGCTGGTTGCATGCCTTGACCAGCGCCTTGCCGGCATCGGTGAGGCCAGGCCCGGTATCGGGCGAGGATGGGAAGCGGAACGGCACGCCATTGCCGAAGGCGTTCGGGCGGCTCCAGACGATGCCCAGCGAGCGCAGCCCGGCGGCGTGCAGCACGTCGAGCATGGCGAGTCCGGGATCGATCGCCTCGACGCCTTCGATATGGAAAATCGCCGCGATCGAGCCTTTCGCCATCGCGTCGCGCACATCGCCGGCGCTGCGGCAGACGGTCAGCGCGCCGGCGCGCTCCAGCCTGAACAGGATCGAGGCCATCCCTATGGTTGAGGTGATCGCTTCTGCCTGCGGCAGCTCGGGCGGCAACGGCTCGTTGTCGCTCGGCGCCGGCGGCACGGCGCCGCGCTTCGACTTTTCGACCGGCGGCGGAAAGATCGCGAACATGCCGCCGGCAAAGCCGCCCTTTCTGGCGCGCGGCAGGTCGATATGGCCACCCGGCGTTCCCTCGATGAACAGCTTTTCGACATCGGCTTCCTTCGACTGGTAGAGTCGCAGCAGCGTGTCGTTGTGTCCGTCGAAAACGGGGATCAGGTCGGTATCGGTCATCAGGGGAGCCATTCAAATCGGGGACAGGCGAGACGACAGGTTTCGTCCGAACGAACCGTCAACTTAGGCAAGATGGCCGGCCGGTGCAAATGGCAAGACTAGGCCTCTTCCTTCTCCCCTTGTGGGGTCGGAAGGACGGGGCGAGACCCGTGGCTCGCCCCTGGGCGGTGGATCGGCGCGCCAGCGTCGAGACGGATGAGGAGTGTTCCAGCGGAGTGAGACGCTGGCTTTCCCCGGAGCACCCCTCATCCGGCCGCTGCGCGGCCACCTTCCCCGCAAGGGGGGAAGGAAGAAATCCTCTACTGCTTCAGCACATCCGCCCATTCCGGGTGGCGGCGGAACTGGGCGTTGGCGAAGGGGCAGAGCGGGATGATCTTCTTGCCTGCGGCACGGGCATCCTCCACGGCGCGGGTGACGAGCCGAAGCCCGGCGCCCTGGCCGCGAAACACGTCCGGCACCTCGGTGTGGTCGATGATCAGCTGGTGCTCGCCGATCTTGGTGAAGGTCATCTCGGCCTCGGCGCCGCCGGGGCCGCGCAGCACATAGCGCCCCTTGGAGCCGTGGTCTTCCAGTTCGATCTCGGGCAATTGGTCAGCCATTGTTCTTGCCTCCTTCAGCGGGCGCGAGCGCGAACAGCTGCCGCGCCGCTTCGATTTCATTCGGCCGAACCTCATGCCCGCCGTCGTGCCATTCCACTGTGACATCCGCGCCGTCGGCACGCAAATAGGCCTCGAGCCGCGACGTCAGGTTAGGCGGGCAGATCGGGTCGCGCCTGCCGGCCGTGAGCAGGATATGGCGGCCGGCAAGGCTGCCTTGCACCTGAGGTTCGAACGGGATCAGCGGATGCATCAGCGCCGCGGCGTCGAACAGGCCGGGCTCGGCGAACACCACCGAAGCCAGGATGTTGGCGCCGTTGGAGTAGCCGAGGCCGAACACCGCCGATGGTTTTGCCGCTTCGACATGCGCCTTGACGAAGCCCACCATCTTCGATGTCGCGCGCGCCAGATCGTTCATGTCGTAGACGCCCTCGCCAGTGCGGCGGAAGAAACGGGCAGCACCATGCTCCGACACATCGCCACGCGGCGAGATGATTGTCGCCGAAGGTACGAGCTCGCGGCCGAAGCCAAGAAGCTGGTTCTCGTCCGCGCCGGTGCCGTGGAAGACAAAGAGCAGCGGGCTGCCCGGCGAACCGGGCAGCATTTTGTGGATGTAAGCGTCCTTGCTCATGGCTTCAGCCTTCCAGCTTCTGCAGGTGCTCTTCGAGATAAGGCCTAAGATGCTGATGCTGCGTCGGCAGCTTCAGCGCCTCGCCAAGATGGGCGGTATCCTCGTCGCGGTCGAAGCCCGGTTCGTTGGTTGCCACCTCGAACAGAACACCGCCCGGCGTGCGGAAATAGATCGCCCAGAAATAGTCGCGATCGATGACCGGCGTCACGCCATAGCCCGTGTCGATCAGCGCCTTGCGCACCTCGAGCTGCTTGGCGCGATCCTCGACCGCGAAGGCGACATGGTGCACCGAGCCGGCGCCGAGATTGGCGAAGCCGGCGCCCGGCAGCGATTCAATGTCGACGACATCGGCGCCATTGCCGTTCTTGATCGCCAGCCGGCGGATATTGCCGGACTTGTCGACCTCCTCATAGCCCATGAACTTCAAGAGCTCCTCGGTGGCGCCGCCGTCCTTCAGCCGGAGCGAGACCGAGTGAAAGCCGCGGATCGCCTCGTCGCCGGGAACGCCGCCCTTGACCCAGGGCGCTCTGCTGTCGGCCTTGTCCTCGACAAGCGCGAAGCTGTCGCCGTCCGGGCCGGTGAAGGTAAGCCGCTTTTCGCCAAAGCTTTCGGTGCGGGCGACATTGCCCACGCCCTCATCGGTGAAGCGCTTTTCCCAATAGGCGAGCGTGCCTTCCGGCACCGAGAACACGGTCGTGCCGACCTCGCCGACGCCGTGCCGGCCCTTGCCGATATCGGGGAACGGAAAATACGTCATCACCGAACCCGGCGTGCCGACCTCATCGGCATAGTAGAGGTGATAGACGTCCGGCGCGTCGAAATTGACGGTTTTCTTCACCCGGCGCAGGCCGAGCTTTTTCGTGAAGAACTCATTGTTGCGGCGTGCGTCGCTCGCCATCGAGGTGACGTGATGCAGGCCTTGGATCTGATTGAGCATGATCGTGCTCCTTCCCTTGTTCTTGCGCGGCCCTCGCCGCTGTCCACGCCAATATGAGGAGGGGCGGCTCTGCGGCAAAGCGGGCAAACACAGGATGGACTGTATCATAAACGTGAACGACCGTTCAAAATATGTTCACCAATCCATCACCAGCATCGGCTTGCAACCCAGGTGATTTCCGTTCCATCTGAGCGCTTCCACAAGGAGACGATCTTGGCCAATCCGACGAGCCGCCCGAATGTTCTCCTCATCACTTGCGACCAATGGCGTGGCGATTGCCTCTCGGCCGCCGGCCATCCGGTGGTGAAGACGCCAAATGCGGATGCGCTCGCCGCCGAGGGCGTGCTTTTCCGCCGCCACTATGGCGGGGCAGCGCCTTGTTCTCCGGCCCGCGCCTGTCTCTATACAGGCCTCTACCAGATGAACAATCGCGTCTGCCGCAACGGCACGCCGCTCGACGCGCGCCATGGCAACATCGCGCTTTCGGCGCGCGCGGCGGGCTACGATCCAACCCTGTTCGGCTACACCGATGTCTCGCTCGACCCGCGCCAGCTTGCGGCGGGGGATCCGCGCCTGCGCAGTTATGAAGGCGTGCTGCCTGGCTTCACCGTCCGACAGGCTTTGCCCGAGCATCAGAAGCAGTGGCTGTCATGGCTGCGCGCGCAAGGCATAGACACGAGCTCCGGCAGCCCTGGCATCCACCGTCCGGCCGGAGGGCAGGCGGAATGCGACGTGACCAACGCGCCGCCGGTCTATTCGAAGGACCAGACGCCGAGCGCTTTCCTGGCCGGCGAATTCATCCGCTGGCTTGGCGAGCAGGAGAAGGGCGCGCCATGGTTCGCGCACATCTCCTTCATCAGCCCGCACCCGCCCTTCATCGTGCCGGAGCCTTACAATACGATGTACGATCCGGCTGAAGGCCCCGCTTTCAAGCGGGCGGCAAATTGGCAAGCCGAAGCCGCAAGCCACCCCTATCTCGCCTATGATCTCGCCCTCCAGAAGAGAACGAAATTCGTTCCAGGCATGAAGGGCAACGTGCCGGACTGGAGCGAGGAGAATTTCCGCCGCATCCGCGCCATCTATTACGGCATGATTTCGGAGGTCGATGCGCAGCTCGGCCGTATCTGGCAGGCGATCAAATCGGCCGGCGCCTGGGACGACACCATCGTCGTCCTTACATCCGACCATGCCGAGATGATGGGCGACCATTTCATGCTGGGCAAAGGCGGCTTCTTCGATGCCAGTTACCACATTCCGCTGATCGTCCGCGACCCGCGCCGGAAAGCAGCGGCCGGTTCATCCGTGGATCATTTCACCGAAGCCGTCGACGTCTTTCCGACCTTGCTCGACCTGATCGGCGCCGCGCCGCAGCGCCATCTCGACGGCTGCCCGCTCACCCCGTGGCTTGACGGCGACCGCCCCGGGAACTGGCGCGACGCCGCGCATTGGGAATTCGACTTCCGCACGATCGCGGCAGGCGACGCCGAACGCCATTTCGGCATGGAGTCGCGCGACTGCAATCTCGCCGTCATCCGCTCGGCCGGCTTCAAATATGTCCATTTCGGCGGCGACCTGCCGGCGCTTCTGTTCGACCTGTCGCAAGACCCGAGAGAACTGAACAATGTGGCGAACGACCCCGCCTATCTGCCGGTGCGACTCGAGTTCGCGGAGAAGATGCTAGCCTGGCGCGCTACTCACCTCGACCAGTCGCTGGCCTTGGCGGAACTGACGGAGGATGGAGTGGCTGGGTGCGTTGCCAAGGCAGTAGGGCAGTAAGGCAGTATGGGAATCGCTCCCTACTGCCCTACTGCCCTATTCCTTTACTTCAGCATCATCCGCTGCTGGTCGCGATTGGCGGCATAACTGCTCTTGTCATAGGCCGTCTGCGCCTGCAGCTGTTCCTTGGTGAAGTTGGTGTAGAGATATTTCTTGCCGTTCTTGTCGGTCATGAATTTCAGCTTGTCCATGCCGAGCGCCACCTCCTTGGCGCCGATGCCGAGGAAGCCGCCGACATCGACGATGACCGCGTCCGGCTTGTTTTCGGGCGTCAGCACGACGTCGCCGATGGAACCGATCTCGGCGTCGTTGGCGCCATAGACCGTCGTACCCTTCAGATCATCGACCCTGATATTGCCCATGGGCATTTCGGTCAGCGTCGACTTGTCGATGGACGAGGTCTTGGTCTGGTCGGTTGCGGCGGTGCCATTGTCGGTGGGCTTGTTCTCAGCAGTGCTCTGGGCCGCCGGCGCCGCGGGCTTGTTCTCTGCCGTCGACTGGGCGGGCTCTGCCGGCTTGGCCCCCTTGTCGGAGGTCGTGTCCGAAGACACCACCGCGGGCGTGGTCGCCGCGGGAGCGTTGTTCGCGGCCGTGGTCGTGCCCGGCGCCGGGTCATAGGCCTTGCGGTTGAAGTCGGGCTGCGCCTGCAACTCCTCCTTGGTGGTCTCGGCCACCAGCCAGCGGTCGCCATTCTTCTCGGCCCATTTTGCCTTGGCGAAGTCATAGGCGACGTTCTTCTCACCAATGCCGAGGAAGCCCCCCACGCCGATCACGAGGGATTCAGCCTTGCCGTCCTTGGCAAGAACGATGTCGTTGACGTCGCCGATCTTCTGGGCGTCGTCCGCGGTGCCGTTATAGACCGACTCGCCCATGATGTTGGACGCGAGGTTGCCCTCGGCCTTCTTCACCGGCTCGGCCGGTGCGGCCGCCGGAGCCTGTGCTGTCGTGTTGTTGGCGGGCTGCGTGGCATCGGTCGCCTGCGCCGGCGCCGGGTCATAAGGCTTGCGATCGAATGCCGGCAGGGCGTTCAACTCATCCTTGGTCGATTTGGCGACCAGCCAGCGGTCGCCATTCTTCTCGGCCCATTCCAGCTTCGCGTAGTCGAAGGCGACGTCTTTCTTGCCGACGCCGAGAAAACCGCCGACCCCGATGATGGCGGATTTGGCCTTGCCGCTGGAATCGAAGACGACATCATCGACCTTGCCGATGTTCTGGGCGTCGTCACCGGTGCCATTATAGACAGACTCGCCGATGATATTGGACATCAGCGCGCCGTCGGCGCGCGGCACCGGAGCCGTGGTTTCGGCGGCGGGGGCCTGTTGCGCCGGAGCGGTTGTCGTCTGCGCAAGGGCGCCGGTTGCGAGCAGTGTAGCGATCGCGGTGGTCGCAAAAAGAGTGCGGATCATGATGGTCTCTCCTCGTGCCTGATTTGTGCATGCTGCTTACCCGGCGAGCCTCTGGACGGCGGGTCGGGAGCGGCAGTGTCGACAGGTTCACAACGTTGTGACAGGGGTGTTGTTCCAACCACGACACGTTCACGAGCGTCTGGGTTGCCAAACCTACGCTGGAACCTTTGCGGCCGCATCCTCGTTCCAGCCTTCGGCTGAGGGTCTGACGGCTCAAGGCGGCTTGAACCGAATACGGAGCGGATATGCGGTTTGCTGCGGTGCTTAATCATGACGGCGGCACGCTCCGAACCGTCGACATGGAAGCTTTCTCCGGACAGTTGCGTCAGACGCTTGAAGCGGCGGGACATTCGGTCGAGATCGACATCGTCGCCGGCCGGGATGTCGCTGCCGCGCTGGAGAAGGCCATCGCCAGGCGCAACATCGACGTGATCCTCGCCGGTGGCGGCGACGGCACGATCTCGACCGCGGCGTCCCTTCTCATGAACAAGAAGAAGGCATTGGCCATTTTACCTGCGGGGACGGTGAACCTCTTCGCGCGCGGCCTGGTCATTCCGCAGACACTGGAG
>NZ_RZRY01000430.1:0-5513 GCF_003998035.1 Mesorhizobium sp. M2A.F.Ca.ET.039.01.1.1
GACAGCAACAATGTCGCAGAACCAGCGCCCACAACGGCAGAACAGGCGGGACCCCCAGCTTGTTCCAACTGGCGAGGCTACAAAGCGTGTCTGGAGAGGTGCCCTGGGAACCCGGACGGGTTAGCGTCGTGTTACAATTTCTGTCACCAGGCCATCGAAGAGGATGTAGGCTCTTGTGTACCTGACCGCCCCCCCGGATGAGCCAACGAGTAACCGGTCATACAGGCGGTGCGGCATTCAATCAGTGCGAGCAGGGAAACAGCAGTGCGGTCACTGATAGATCGAGGGCGCGCGCCTCCCGCAAAATTGAGTTCGGCATTGCCGTCGAGCCTCCCCAAATTACCCATTGTAATTACCCTTCCTTGCAATCCGTCGAGATCATTGGAGGAGTGAGCGTTGAAATATTTGCGGATTGTTCGTAGGTTGGGGCAGTCGGCGTCTGTTCGGGCATTTGCTCCTCAGTAGCCATGCTATCTGCAGTAGATGAATTCATCAAAGTTGACCCTGCCGTTCCGTTTGGGGGTCAACCCCTCCGTCGCTGGCATTCATTTCTAGTCGCTTTTCAAAGCGGCTAAACTTCGCCGGTGAGGTGGCTCGCCCTACACTGAGCGTCCGAGGATTGCTCGGCGGACCGAGCCGATCCGCACCACAGGAGGACGAGCCGTGGCCGACTATACAGAAGCATTTGTCGGAATCGATGTTGCGTTGGCACTGCTGCGTGTAACGGGAAATAGAATTCAATGCAGCGTAGAAGAGAAATCTGTCCAAGCCGACAGCGGCGCAGTCTAACCTGCAAGCATCATCCCAGCCACCCCTGCTTGCCCTGGTTTGAGGAAGGGCTTTGGCGATCCGACAAGACCATGATCAGAAGTTCTCGTCAAAGCATGATCCGGTCTGGTTGCATGGAAGACCTTGTACGCTGGCGTAGCAGCGGCAGTTGCATAAGCTGAGGATCGGATACCCTTTTGGACAGCAGTAGGTGTTGGAGTTGGAACCGGACGCGCAAGAGGAAAAACCGCAGGTAAGTCGTCCAGGACACTCATTGAAGGCCAATGCCACTGACGGGAGAACGGTCGCTGCGGCCGCTCCGATAAGGGTCTTAAGAAAAGTCTGCAACGCATTCCGCCGTCCTGCGGCGATCAAAGGTCTTGAGTTCAGGTCCTCTGGGCCACGGGCCATAGATGGCGACGCGACGGAACCTTCGGCTCCATAGACGACGCGAAAGGTGTAGACTCCGACATGGAGCAACCAGAGGAGAACCGCCGCTGACGACAGCGCCGCCAGAAGATTGCAGGCCATGCTAACGCTATGGAACGCGTAGCCATACGCGGCTTCTGCCACCAAGCTGACAATCCATAGCGACGCGCTCGCTGCGGCGAACAGAAACGATTCCCGCATGCATTTCGGGCACTGGCCGACCCTGTAAAGAAAGCCCATCTTGGGGGCGATGCTGACTGAATCACGTCTCTTCATTGGTTCCCTCATGCTGTTCGACCAACTGCCAAGCTCCGGCCGCCTTCAATGCCCGAATGTCCATTTCCGCTTGCGGCGCGCAGTTGATCTCCAGAAAGTGGCACCCATTAACCACGGCCAACTTGCTGTCGAATGACCCAAATGGGTCACTCTTTGGGGACGCCCCCGAGAGGTTGGGGTCGGGGAGGAAACAACGGCGTTCAAGGCAAGACCGAGCTCGATTGCACGAAAGCAATGCTCGTCAACAACGTTCCCCGTAGCATCTTACGAGGGTTGAGTGGCATCCTGAGGGGCGAGAGCGTTACAGTGGTCGAACGAGGGCGGCGGATCCCCTAGGCGCGACTGCCGCGGCGGACGACATCGGTGATCACTTCGATGCGCTGATAGTCCCCGCGCTTCGCCTATGTGCCTGATCCTATCTGCTTATGCCGCGTATCCGATTGAAAAGGGGGCAGTTCACGTAAGAACTCCTAGAACTTCGGCGTAGCGTCGAATTTCTCGCATGGCCCTTCAAACCTGAAAGCAAGTGTTATACGCCTTCCCTCGGTTATGACGTGGTATGTTTCCCAAATTTGCGCGGTGCCGTCCAAGCGGTCGAGCTTGATTTCAATATCGGCTCCGCCAAAAAGACCATTATGCCTGCCCTCAATTGAACGCTCGCTGGAAGTCGTTGAACCGAAATATTTAGATCGTCGAAGACAATGTTGCCATTTGTCTTAAGAATTCTCAATCCGCCTCGGGTAAACACGTTCGGACACTCCAAATCATCGCTCCAATTCCGTAGAGCCATGCAGCCTTGAACCAGGACTTGGCATCGAACGGATATGATATCATCGGCTTTCAGTGGAGAAGATACCAAGCTCGAGGCCAATGCCGAGACAATCGCCAACCCACCTGTAAACTTATTCATCGGCTCCTCCAGTCCCCGCAGTGACTGCTCGCTTCCCCCATGCGGATTCGCTGGGTCGTAACAACTTGCCGCTATTCACAATCATGCTCGGATCTGTGCACTGCCACCTTGGTGCCGACCTGCCCCCGAGTCGGGACAAAGTCATCGGCAATGACCATACCGGAGTTGTTCGAGGGCGGCTCCATCGCGATCATATTCGCCGACCGCCAGCAGCGACGAGAGCATCTTCAAGCCCATGCTCGATGCCCCCCTATTTGCAAGGCCACGCCAGGATCAGTTTCACTAGGCATCCTTCTTCTCCGCCCCGCGCCGCTATAAGTGCACTGCGGCCACTAGGAGGGACACTATAACTCCCGTCGACAGCTGTAAGCTCGGCTGCCGACATCTGACGGACGAATGTTTGCATGCCATTACCCAGGACTGTTCGTTTGGCGCTCGGTCTGCGCCCTTGCCGAGCAATCAGTAACCAGCCGCAACTTGCATGACCCAAATGGGGCATGCCTGCCGAATGGTGGCCTGTCACGCTCGGGCTTCCATAGAAAGGCTACCGACATTGGGGTTCGGCCTCTGAAGGCCTCCCCAAGCAGGAGACGAAAAGGCCGCTGTAAAGCGAAGGGGCGCTCTCAATGAAAGCAATGGCGTTCAGGATACTGATGTCGCTCTCAGCAACAGGCTTGGCCAATTATGCGTCCGCGTCGGAAGGCCCTAGCTTCGATTGCGCGAAGGCAATATCGGCGGACGAGCGGGCCATCTGCAGCGATGAACAACTGGCGGCCTTGGATCGGTCGGTGAACATCTCGTATTTGCAATCCAAACTAAGGGCTGGGCGAACGACCGCCAACGCGCTCGCTCGATCTCTGCTCGCCGACCGACGGGTTTGCGGATCCGATCGAGTCTGCCTGGCACGGTGGAGCGAACGCGCGATCCGGAGCTACGACGCGCTGGCCCAGAACGACACGGCACAATTCGGACAAACGACATGCGTCGTAGCCGATCCCACAACGACGGCGCTCAACGTTCACAAGACGCCACGTGGGACGCTGTTGACGACCATCCTGAACGGGGAGAGCGTTACCGTCGTCGAAACGCGGAATGACGACCGCGGGCTTCCGTGGGCGCGACTTTCCCGCCCCATCGGTTGGGTCTATGCGAACTACCTGAATTGCGGGCAAACTGCGCCCGCCCAGGAGCGAGCAGTGACGGCACCGAACTTCGGATCCCGGCACGTGATCGAAGTTTTAGCAAATACTGAATGCGTCAGTCGTTTGGCGGGTAACCTATTGTTCCTCAATATGCCTGAGATAAAATGTACCTCACCGGACGAGAATAGCCTTAGCTGCAGGGATGAGGAAGTTGTCGGAAACGTCCTCGTCGCTCAAATTAGAGACACAACTCTGTGCTTGCAGGCGTGTCAGCGCCAGGATTGCGGCCTAAGCGAAGTGCACGTTTCCGGTCCCGATGAAGAGTCTATGCGGACCAGCGACGGAAATTGGGGAACCGATTTCGATTTCAGGAAAGGGAGCGTTTTTTACAACTGCCATACGTATGTGGACCAGTTTGACGAGGAGCGTTTTGAAAAGCCCGCTGGGTTCCATTGCTGGTTTAAGTAAAACTCCCGTCTTGCAATCGCGGGGCCTTCTTGCCGTCTGAATCATGCTAAGGATGTGAGCCGCCGTTGACGTGTTGTCCGATTGTGGTTTCATGGCGGACCCACCTTAGTCCTTAGTGGACGCCGTAGGGATAATTGGCCCACTTCTCCATAACTGCCCGCCGCCGCTCCAAAAGGTCGGAACGCGCATAAGCCTGCTCAGTCTTGTCTCCAACCTTATGAGCGAGCACCATCTCTGCGATTTCGCGTGGAGCCGCTTCGTTTTCTGAGCACCAATCTCTGAAGCTCGAACGAAAGCCATAAGGGGTGAAACCGCTTCCACCCATTCCCTCAATCAGGGCGGCGAATGCCATGGGCTGCTTTGGCTTGTCTCCTGGGAAAATAAAGTCCTCACCATTGTCCTTGCAATCGGTCAGCAAAGCCATTGCTTCAGGGGCCAAGCGGAACACGATGCTCGCGCTTCATCTTCATCCCGGCGGCAGCGACGATCCAAATTTTTCCAATCAATTTCGGTCCATTGAGCCAAACGGACCTCGCTTGATCGCAATACCGTCAGAAGCAAAAACAGTAGCGCTCTAGCTGAAACTCCGGTTCGCGTCACGGAGCTTGTGCCCATCGGCGCGAAGAAGCACGTCCATCTGCGCTTGAGCCTGCCGACGCGATTGGTCGGGACCAGAGGCTCGCAGATGTGGTAGCGGTCATCCGGCGCTGTCTGGACGCGATCCTTCGGAATATACCACTCCCCCGTCGGCGGATCGTTTCGGTAGACGGGCTGCGGCTGCCTGACGAAGTAGCCGCCGCCCCGAGCCGGCCTGACGTCGTCCGGATCAAGCGGATGGCAATCGTCGTTGCCGCAGCACTTGTAATGAAGGACAGGGTCCGTCTTGTCGGTGTACCAGCCGTGAGCGTCCGACTGGCCGACTAGCGCAAGCCATAACTAGACCATTCCTACAACCATTCATCACCCAATTGGGTCATGATCAGAAACGAATTGCTGCTATCATTCCCTCGGCTCCAGTCTCGCAAGCACTTGATCCGAGCAGTGGGATTCGTGCTAGGCGACAGGACGACGTTGAACGACCGAGGCGACTCCATCGCTCTTCCTTGCCGGCTCACCTGACAGGTAGCGCTCGAAAGAGAAGCACCGTGATACGCTACGGAGGCTGCTGATCCAATGGGCTGCGACTACTTGCGTCGCAGCGCTGTTCTTCACGCTTGCGCCCTTGGCTGTCGTTCGGACCGGAGTTCTTCCACCGATTGTTGTCGCGATACTGTGATCGTATTGCGCGTGCTTACAATCGTAGGACACGTTATCGTTATTCGCGTTTTCTTGATCGTTCCATCGGGCAGTGTGCTGGAGCAGGGCTACGGGCATCTCGAGGCTACTGACCAGGTATAATGCGGCGGTCACGAAGGCGTCGAAACACGCCCGACCTGGTGAATCTCGCCACGCTCACCTCGATGCTGAATATCGACGTTCGATCGAAGACGATTGTCACGCCCCTCGCCGTAGGCCACGTC
>NZ_RZRY01000431.1:0-5502 GCF_003998035.1 Mesorhizobium sp. M2A.F.Ca.ET.039.01.1.1
GGAGTCGGACCGCGAGCGCGACAAGGCAAGCTGGCTGGCGTTCTTGGGATTGCTCAAGAAGCAGCGCACCAGGCAACCGATCAACGGCGTCATCCTCGCCATAAGCCTCTCGGATCTCATCGGCTTCGACGACCGGCAGCTCGACGGGCATGTCGCCGAGATCAGAAGCCGCCTGCGCGAATTGCACGAGACGCTCAAGATCCAGTTCCCGGTCTATCTGCTCTTCACCAAGGCCGATCTCGTCGCCGGCTTCATGGATTACTTCGGCGATTTCGACGAGGCGCGCCGGCGCAAGGTGTGGGGCGCGACGTTCCAGACCGCCGACCGCACCAGGAACATGGCTGGCGAAGCGCCGGCGGAATTCGACGGGCTGGCGAAACGGCTCGCAGAAGAGGTCGCCGACCGCCTGCAGGAAGAGGCAGACCCAGTGGCCCGGATCGCGCTGTTCGGCTTCCCGGCGCAGTTCGGCGCGCTGAAGAACCGGATAACGCAGTTCATCGGCAGCCTGTTCGACACATCGCGCAGCCAGGTCAATGTCAGCCTGCGCGGGCTCTATTTCTCGTCGGGCACGCAGGAAGGGACGCCCTTCGACCAGGTGCTGGGCGCGATCGGCCGCAGTTTCGGCAGCGCTTCGCAAGCGCACCTTTCCGGCGCCGGCAAGAGCTTCTTCCTGCACGACCTGCTGGCCAAGGTGATCTTCCCGGAATCGGGCTGGGTCTCGTTCGATAGGGCGGCCGAGCGCCGCATCCGGCTCGCCAGGTTCGGCGGCCTTGCCGCGATCGCGCTGGCGGCCTTGGCGGCGCTCGGCGTGCTGGGCCTCAGCTTCTTCGCCAACAGAGAGCTGATCGCCTCCACAAGGCAGGCTATGGCGCATTATCGCGACAGCGCCGACAGCCTGCTGAAGAGCACGACGGTGACCGACGTCGACCTCGAAAACGTCATCGGCTCGCTCGACCAGTTGCGCAACCTGCCGGCCGGCTTCGAAAACGGCGACCAGGGAAAGCCGATCGAGGAGACGTTCGGGCTCAGCCAGCGCGAGAGGCTGCTGTCGGCCTCCAAGACCGCCTATCGGCAAGCGCTTGAACGAAGCTTCCGCTCGCGGCTGCTGGTGCAGGCAGAGCGGACGATCCAGGCCAGGATGGCCGATCCGATAGCGCTCTATGAGCCGCTCAAGATCTACCTGATGCTGGGCGGCAAGGCGCCCAAGGTCGACGACGAGCTGATCGTCTCGTGGATGAAGCAGGACTGGGAGGAGAACCGCTATCCGGGCGAGAACAACCGCGAGGGACGCGCGCAGCTCGAAAAGCATCTGCGCGCCATGCTTGCGCTCGACGACGCCTACGATCCAGCCTTCGCGCTCAACCAGCCGCTGGTCGAGGCCGCGCAGCGCTCGCTCGGACGTATGAGTCTTGCCGACCGCGCCTCGGCGCAGATCAAGTCGGCAGTCTACGCCGCAAGGCTGCAGGATTTCTCCGTCGCCGCGAAAGCCGGTCCGGAAGCGCAGCTGTTGTTCGAACGCATCGACGGCAGCGAGCTTGCGGACCTTAAGGTTCCCGGCCTCTACACGCGCGCCGGGTTCAATCGCTTTTTCCTGCCGCAGCTGTCGCGCATCGCGCAGATGCTCGTCGACGACCGGTGGGTGCTCGGCGGCGGCGGCGAACAGGGCGGTATCGACCAGGACCTGCCCAAGCTCGGTCCCGAACTCGTTGACCGCTACGGCAAGGAATTCGCCGCCGCCTGGAACGGCGTGCTCGACCAGCTGAAACTCAAGGCGATGCTGAAGGACAAGCCGCAATATCTCGCGCTTTCCGCCCTCGCCGCGCCGGACTCGCCTCTCGACCAGCTGTTCACGGCGATCGCCAATGAGACCGCGTTGACCAAGGGCGACAGTGCCGGCGAGGGCGACACCGGGACGGCTGAGCCGGATCCCGCGAGCATGGCCAAGGGCCTCGCCCGCATCGGCCTGCAGATCGCCGGCGGCAAGTCGCAGAGCCGGGCGGGCGCAAGCTCGGCCGTTGCGCAGAACGCCGGCGCGAGCGTCGAGGCGCAGTTCCGCTCGTTCCAGGCTTTGGTCAGCGGCAACCCCGGGCGCCGGCCGTTGGATGCGCTTACGCAGAACTTCCACGACATTTTTCAGAGCCTGAAGCTCGCGGCCGATGTCCCCACACAGACCGAACGCGTCAACGCCAATCTGCAGCTGCAGATCTCGACCTTGCGCGCCAATGTCTCGCGCCTTCCCAAGCCGCTGGCGCGCATGGTCAACGCGGCGGCGGACGAATTCGAGGGCAATGTCGCGGAGACCTCGATCGCCAATCTCAACCAGACCCTCGACCAGACGGTGACGCGCCCTTGCGAGGAGGCTGTCAACGGCCGATATCCGTTCGCCCGCGACAGCAGCGAGGACATCTCGATGGCGGATTTCGCCAAGCTGTTTGCGCCTGGAGGCCTGATGGACCGCTTCTTCGCGCAAAACCTTGCGCCGCTGATCGACATGACCGGCCAGGAATGGAGCTGGAAGCAGAATGCGCGCTACAGCAAGGATCTGGCGAAATCGGCCCTGAAGGCGTTCCAGGCGGCGGCGGAAATCCGCGCCGCCTTCTTCCCGTCGGGCGGGTCGACGCCGTTGGTGTCGATCACCTTCACACCCACCTCGCTGAACAGCGAAGCCGACAGCGCGGTGCTCAACGTGGACGGGCAGACAGTGCAGAGCGCCCAGGCCGGCAACGCACCGAGCATCGTGACATGGCCGAGCGGCGCCGCGTCCGGATCGGCGAGCCTCAGCCTCATACCGGAAATGCCGGGACGCGAGTCCGCGCTCAAATTCGAGGGGCCGTGGGCGTTGAAGCGACTGTTCGACAAGGCGACCATCACCGGCGACGGCGCCAGCACCGAGGCGCGTTTCGTGATCGGTGGACGCGATGTCGCCTACACGATCCAGGCGGGCTCTGGGGCCAACCCCCTCGTCCTGCCAGCCTTGTCAGGCTTCAGCTGTCCGAAGGCGTTTTGAGATGGCCAGATCGGGGCTTCATTTCGATACTCTAATGTACCCGCTTGTGGCAGAGTGGCGTGGGCACGCGGCCCATGGCTGGTCACAGAGGACGCTCGCTGAGCGCTTGGTGGCAAATTGAGCACTGTCGCCCTTCCCATCGACAGCTTCGGCGTGAGCCACAAGGGCTGCGTGCGCGACCACAATGAGGACAATTACCTCATCGAGCCGCAGACCGGGCTCTGGGTGGTGGCCGACGGCATGGGCGGGCATGAGGCCGGCGAGGTCGCCTCGGCCAGTATCGTCGACCATCTGGCGACGATCGGCATTGCGAGCTCGGCCCCGGACCTTCGCGCCCGCTTCGAGGACAGGCTCAGCCGCGCCAATGCCGAGATCCGGGGCATATCGCGATCGCGCGCCATCACCATCGGCTCCACTTTCGCCGCCCTGCTTGCCATGGATGGGCGCTTCGCCTGCCTGTGGGCCGGCGACAGCCGCATCTATCTCGTGCGCAACGGCTCGATCTTCCAGGTCTCGAAGGATCACACCGAGGTGCAGGAACTGCTCGACCGCGGCATGATCAGCGCGGAGGAGGCGCGCACCTGGCCGCGACGCAACGTGATCACGCATGCGGTCGGCGTCAGCGACGAGCTCGAGATCGATTTCCAGCAGGGCGAATTGATGCCGGGCGACGTTTTCGTCCTCGGCACCGACGGGCTGACGGCGCATGTCAGCGACGCCGAGATCGAGGCCGCGGCCAGATCCGCCACGCCGCGGGCGGCATGCCAGGCCCTCCTGGATACGGTGCTGGCGCGCGGCGGTACCGACAATGTGACCATCGTACTTGTGAAGATCGGCGGCAACGGCGCGCCCCATCCGGATCGGTCCGCAGCGGAGGGCCTGGCCAGATGAGCGACGACGACAAGACCCGGATCTCGCCGAACGTGACCTATGCCGGCGTCGGCACGCAGCTCAGCGGCATTTACGAGCTCGACGAGCGGATCGCCTCGGGCGGCATGGGCGAAGTCTATCGCGGCCACAACATCCAGACCGGCGATCATGTGGCGATCAAGATCGTGCTGCCCGAATTCGCGCGCGACCAGACGATCCTGTCGCTGTTCCGCAAGGAAGCGTCGATCCTCAACCATCTCTCGCATGACGCGGTGGTGCGCTACCACGTGTTCACCATCGACCCGGGGATCGGCCGCCCCTATCTCGCGATGGAGTTCGTGGACGGCCAATCGCTGTTCGACATGATGCGGCGCGGGCCGATGCCAAGCGACGATGTGCGCCGGCTTTGCCACCGCCTCGCCTCTGGCTTGAGCGCCGTGCATCAGGCCGGCGCGGTGCACCGCGACCTCTCGCCTGACAACATCATCCTGCCCGGCGGCCGGGTCGAGCGCGCCAAGATCATCGATTTCGGCATCGCGCGCTCGGCGACCGTCGGCGGCGAAACGCTGATCGGCGGCAAATTCGCCGGAAAATACAATTATGTTTCGCCGGAACAACTCGGCCTCTATGGCGGCGAGGTCAGCGAGCAATCGGATATCTACAGCCTCGGCCTGGTGCTGGCGGCGGCGCTGCGCGGCAAGCCGCTCGACATGAGCGGCTCGCAATATGAGGTCATCGAGAAACGCCGGACCGTGCCGGACCTGTCGGATATCGATCCCGATTTCCGCGAACTCATCGAAGCCATGCTGCAACCGGATCCGCGCGACCGGCCGGCGAGCATGGCTGAGATCGCCCGAGCAACGCGCGGTGAGGATCTCGAGCCGACATTGCCGCCGCCGGTGTCGTTCGGCGCGCGCGAACGCTCGGGCCTGCCGCGCGCCGGCTGGACGGCGCCGCCGGACTCCAAGCCCCAGACACCACCTTCCGGCGAGCCGCGTTTCGTCGAGCATGTGCGCCCCGCCTACCTGTCGGAGCCAAGGCCCGCGCCGGCCGCCACCCCGGCCAGCGCGCCCGCGCCGGCCGCGCCCAAAAAGCCTTCGCGCATGCCTGTCATCGCCGGCGGCGCCGCGGCGATCGCCGTCCTGGCGGTGGCGGGCCTCTATTTCAGTGGCGTCCTGGCGCCCATGCCGGTGGCGGAGACACCCAAGCCGCTGACTCCGAAGCCGGCCATCGAGACCGCCAAACCAGTGGCCGAGGCGCAGCAAGCGGAGACGCCGAAAGCTCAGCCGCAGGCGCCGGCCGCGGCTCAGCCGGAAGCACCGAAACCTGACACGGCGAAGCCATCCGCCCAACCTGAGGCGGAGGCCAGGACGCCCGTCGAGCAGCCAGCCACGCAGCCGGAGAGCGAGGCCAAAAGCCAGACGCCTCAGGTCGAGACCAGGCCGGTGCAGCCCTCAGCGCAACAGTCGCCCGCGCCGGCTCCCGGGCCAACGGCTGCCGAAGGCGAGAAACCGACGCGGCCGGCAAGCGAGCCGGCGATCAAGACGCCGGAACCGAGCCAGGCGGCTGAGAACAAGCCGGCGCAAGAGGCAAATCCGCCGGCAGCCAAGCCCAGCGTGAAAGAC